>SKPY01000003.1 GCA_007119305.1 Nitriliruptorales bacterium | reverse complement strand
GTCACCGCCGCCTGCGCGCTCCTGCTTGATCCTGGCACGCTCCTTGCGCACGTACGCGGCCTTGGCCTTCGCGCGCGCCATGCGCTCGCTCTTGCCCTCGGCGATCAGCTGGTCGTAGACCCCCTGGTCGATCTGCGCCTCGACGTGGATCTCCTCGTCGGCAGCCTCGGCCTGCGCCGGCGCGGCCTCGGGCTCCTCCCCCGCCTCCGCCTGCATGGCCGCCTGCGCGGCCTGCGCGGCCTGCTCGACGGCCTTGGCGGCGGCAGCGAGCCCGTCGTCGATCTCCTTTGGCAGCTCGGCGCCGACCTCCAACGGTGGCGGGGGCGGCACCGTGTCCATCCACTCGCGCAGCTTTGGGGCCTCGTGGGTGAGCTCGCGGATCGAGTACGTCGAGTACTCGAACTCCGGGGACCAGAACAGGGCGTCGAAGGGGCACACCTCCACGCAGATGCCGCAGTACATGCACAGGGCGAAGTCGATCGCGAAGCGGTCCAGCACGTTGCGCGTGCGCGTGCGCCCGGGCTTGTCGGTCGGCACCGTCTCCTTGCGCGAGTCGATGTAGATGCACCAGTCCGGGCACTCCCGCGCACACATCATGCACACCGTGCAGTTCTCGTCCATGAGCGCGATGACCCCGCGCGTGCGCGGCGGGAGGTCGGGCTTCACGTGCGGATACTGGGCCGTCGTGGCCGGGGTGAACAGCGTCTTCAGCGTGACACCGAGGCCCTTCAGCAGCCCGATCTTCGGCAGCGTCGTCACGATGCAACCACCTTCAGGATGCCGACGATGACGATCTGGAGGATCGCGAGGGGGATGAGGAACAGCCACGAGAAGCGCTGCAGCTGATCCTCGCGCAGGCGCGGGAACGTGGCCCGGAACCACACCATCACGAAGGTCAGCGCGAAGATCTTGCCCATCGTGACGCCGAAGCCGAGCAACGCCGCCGCCCACTGCGGCAGCTGGTCGTAGGGCCACGTCGTCCCCGGGACCAGGTACCACCCGCCGAGGAAGAGCACCGTGGTGAGCGCGGACAGCACCACCATGCCCGCGTACTCGGCGAGCATGAACAGCGCGTAGCGCAGCCCCGTGTACTCGGTCATGTGCCCGAAGATGATCTCCGAGTCCGCGATCGGCATGTCGAACGGCGGGCGCGACAGCTCGGCGAGCGACGCGGTGAAGAACAGCATGAAGCCGAAGATCTGCGGCACGACGAACCACATCGGTATGCCGAAGAACCACGGCTCGGCCTGCGCCTCGACGATGCCGACGAGCGACAGCGTGCCCGCCTGGATCACGACCGCCGCGGCGGCGAGGAACAGGGGCAGCTCGTAGGCGATGAGCTGTGCCGCCCCGCGGAGGGCGCCCATGAGCGAGTACTTGTTGGCGCTCCCCCAGCCGGCCATGAGGATCCCGATGACGGCCACGCCGGTGGCGGCGAGCGCGAAGAAGATGCCCGCGTCGAGGTTCTCCACCCACACCCCGGGGCCGAACGGCACGACGACGAGCACGGCCATGACCGGCACGAGCGCCACCCCTGGTGCGAGCGCGAACACCCACTTGTCCGCGGCCGCAGGCGTGATGTCCTCCTTCTGGATGAACTTCGCGCCATCGGCGACGAGTTGGCCCACCCCGTGCTTGATCGGCCCGATCCCCGCCTCCATCGGGCCCAGCCGCGCCTGCATGTGCCCGAGCACCTTGTGCTCCATGTAGCCCACGACCAGCGGCGCGACGAAGAAGAACGCAACCACCGCCAGGACCTTCACCACGAGGGTGAAGGCCAGGCTCTCGAACGTGAAGATGCTCTCCATCTCCTAGTGTCCTACCGCTTCGCTACTTGAAGACATTCCTCGTGTCCTACCTGTCCACGTCGCCCACGACGAAGAACACGCTGCCGAGGATCGCGATCATGTCGGACAGCAGCGCGCCCTCCAGCAGGTACGGGACCATCGAGATGTTGTTGAACGACGGCGTGCGCATCTTGCAGCGCCACGGCGTCTTCTTGCCGTCGGAGACGAGGTAGTACCCACCCTGACCGAGCGGGTTCTCCGTGCGGACGTAGATCTCGCCCTCCGGCGCCTTCACGGTTTTCGGCAGCTTCGTGGTCACCGGCCCCGCCGGCAGGTTGTCGAGCACCTGCTCGATGATGTACAGGCTCGCATCCATGCGGTCGAGCAGGCACATGAAGCGGTCGAAGCTGTCGCCGTTCTCCTTGACCGGCACCGGCACCTCGACCTTGTCGTAGGCCGCGTACGGCTCCGTGACCCGCGCGTCCTCGGGCACGCCCGTCGCGTGCAGCGTCGGGCCCGAGACCCCGTAGTCGAGGGCGACGTCCGGCGGCAGCGACCCGACCCCCCGGGTGCGGGCGAGGAAGATCTCGTTGCCCTGCAGCAGGTCCCGGTACTCCTGGGAGCGCGTGCGCACGTTGCGGACCATCTGCTCGCTCGCGGCGAGGAAGCCGAGGGGCAGGTCCTCCTTCAACCCCCCGACGCGGTTGTAGGTGAAGTGCAGCCGGCCCCCCGTGGCGGCCTCCATGAGGTGCTGGATGTCCTCGCGCTCACGGAAGGCGAAGAACACCGGCGTGATCGCACCGAGCTCGAGCCCGAACGAGCCGATGAACATGAGGTGGTTCAGGATCCGGTTCCACTCGCACATCAGCACGCGGATCCACTGGGCGCGCTCGGGCACCTCGAGCTCCAGCATCCGCTCGACCGCGAGCGCCACGCCGATCTCGTTGCAGAACGCCGACAGCCAGTCGTGCCGGTTTACAAGCGCGATGATCTGGCGGTAGTCGCGCGCCTCGGCGAGCTTCTCGAACCCGCGGTGCATGTAGCCGATGACGGGTCGGGCCCGGACGATCTGCTCGCCGTCGAGGTCGATCACGACCCGCAGCACGCCGTGGGTGGCCGGGTGCTGGGGCCCGATGTTCAGGTTCATGTCCTGGGTCTGCAGCGCCCCCTGGTCGCGGACCTCGACGAGCATGGCCTCGCCGGGCCCGCCTGGCAGGACCGTTCCGCCCGTGTCGGACGCGATCGCTTCGGTCATGACTCCTTGTCACCGTCCTCGCGGTCGGCGGCGGTAGCGGTGTCGGCCCGCTCGGAGGCATCGGTTCCCGGCGCGGGCGGGGGCTCGTCGCCTTCTTCCTCCGTGAGCTCCTCGCGCGGCCCGGGCGCCAGGTCTGCAGCGGGCGAGTGCGCCGGCTCGACCGGTGCCTGCGTGCCCTGGGGCTCGTCATGGCGGGGCGACTCGTCGTGCGCTGGGGTGCCGCCCGGCTCGGGGGCCGGCTCCTCGGAGTCGACCCGGCCGTGCTCGGTGACCCCTGGCGATCCACCCGGCTCCGGCTCGCCGCCCTCGGCGGTCAGCTCCTCGGCCTCGGGGTTGGGCACGGGCTCCTCGACCCCCGGCTCGTCCTGGGTCGCGCCGCTGGCGGTGTCCCCCCCGACGGTGCCGGCAGCGGCGTCCTTGGCGCTCGCGGTCTCGGCCGCGTCGGCGACCTCTGTGGGCTCCTGCGGCGCGTCGGTGTCGGCCTGCAGCGCCTCGGTGCGCTGCGCCTCCGTCGCGGCGTCCGGCTGGGCGCCCGCCTCGGCCGACGGCTCGGCCTCGGCAGCCGGCGCGCCCTCGGCAGCAGCGCGCTCACGGGCTTTCTTGGCCCGCATCTCCGCCGCCTTGCGCTTGGCCCGCTCGGCCTTGTCCTTCGCGGCCTGCGCCTTGTCCTCGGCGGACATGCCGGACTCGACCGGCTGTGCGGCACCGCTGTCGTCGGCGGGCTCCTCGGCCGGTTCCTTCAGCCCCGGCCAGGGCTTGGCCTCACGGGTCGTGAGCAGGAACTCCTTGCGCAGGGGGAAGCCCTCGAAGTTCTCGACGGTGAGGATTCTCGGCAGCAGACCGGGATGGCCGTCGAACTCGACGCCGAACATGTCGTACGCCTCGCGCTCGTGCCAGTTCGCACCGCGGTAGATCCCGCTGATCGACGGCAGCTTCGGCGCGTCGCGACCGCCCGGCGCGACGGCCCGCAGGCTCACGTGGTGGCGGTGCGCGACCGAGTACAGGTGCGTGACGACGGCGAAGCCCTCCTCGGCGAGGTCGACCCCCGACATGAAGTCGAAGAAGGCGAAGTCGAGCTGCGGGTCGTCCTTGCACAAGCGGGCGACGTCAGGCAGGGACGACGGCTCTACCGTCACGGTGAGCTGGCCGTAGGCGATCCGCGTGTCGGTCACCTTCTCGCCCAGCTTCTCGCGGAAGTAGTCCGCCAGCGCTTCGGGGGTCACGTCGGCTGCGTCCGTCCTGTCTGCCTGCGCCTACATGGGGTCGTCGAGCGGGTGGCGGGTCGGGTCACCGCCACCGACGACGATCGGCTCCCGCGCCTCCCGCTGCGCGTACCGGTCCTTCAGGGACTCCTGGCCGATCATCTCCTGGAGCTTGACGATCCCCTCGAGCAGCGCCTCCGGCCGGGGCGGGCACCCGGGCACGTAGACGTCGACCGGCACGATCTGGTCGACGCCCTTCGTGACCGAGTAGCTGTCCCAGTACGGCCCACCGCAGTTGGAGCAGGAGCCGAAGCTGATCACGTACTTCGGCTCGGGCATCTGGTCGTACAGACGCTTGATCGCCGGCGCCATCTTGTCGGTGAGGGTGCCGGCGACGATCATGAGGTCGGCCTGCCGAGGGCCGTGCGCGAACGGGATCACCCCGAGGCGGATGAAGTCGTGGCGTGCCGCGGAGGTCGCGATGAACTCGATGGCGCAGCACGCCAGCCCGAAGTTCATCACCCACAGGCTGTACTTGCGCCCCCAGTTGAGGACGAACTTCAGGGGCTGCGGCGGGTCGACCTGGTCGACTAGACCCATTTCAGAACGCCCTTCTTGTACTCATACGGCAGCGTCAGCGTCACGAAGAACAGGAACACGAGCATGACGCCCAGCATGAACCCCTGGTACTCGCCCGCCGCGCCGAGGTGCACCGCCCACGGGAAGATGAACAGCGTCTCGACGTCGAAGACCACGAACATGAAGGCGAACATGTAGTAGCGGATGTGTGTCTGGGACCAGCCCGCCCCCACCGGATCGATGCCGCACTCGTACGTCGAGAGCTTACCGCCGTACTTCTTGTCCGGCCGCATGAGGCGGTTCAGGGTGAACGCGACCGCAACGACGAGAATCCCGGCCGCCAGGAGCGCCAGGACCGTCTGGTACGCCTGGTAGTACTCGCTCATGTTAACCCTCGGTCTCGCGTGCTGTGCTCACCGCGGCCCCGCCCAGGGTCGGCGAAGCCACTCGGCTCGGACCGGATCATTCCACACGATGCGCCGCGGCGCTCAGGGCTCCCGGCGGCGTGCCCAGTGTACGTGGGCAGCCAGCAACCGCCCAAAAGCACCAGCGCCGTGCAACGCGGGCCCCGTGCGGGCCACCGGCTCAGCCGACCCGGTTCCCGGCGTAGTCCGCGAGCCACACGAGCCCGTCGACGACCGGCTGTGGGTGGTGTCCGTCGCCGAACACGCGCAGGGCGCGCTTGGCCTTGGCAGCCTCGAGCCGCGCGTCGTTGCGGGCGAGCTCCAGCGCCGGATGGGCGCGCAGCAGATCGAGTGCCGCGTCCACCTGCTGCTCGGTGGGGTCGTCGAGCAGGCGCGCGAGCTCCGAGTCGAGCCCGTCGGCCTCGAGGGCGTAGAGCACCGGCATCGTCCGGACCCCCTCGCGCAGGTCGGTGCCGGGCTCCTTGCCGGACTCGGTCTCCTGGCTGGCGATGTCGAGCACGTCGTCGGCGAGCTGGAAGCTGCGTCCGAGGTGGCGACCGTAGGCGCTGAGGGTCTCGACACCCTCCCGCGGCAGGCCGGCCAGGAGCCCCCCGAGGCGGCACGAGCTGGCGATGAGCGAGGCGGTCTTCTCGTCGATGACGTCGAGGTAGTGCCCACGGTCGGCCTCCACCGGCGGCAGGCCGTGCTGGCCGGCGATGCGGGAGCCCTGCACCTCGCGGATCTGCCCCTGGCACAGGTCGGCGATGGTCGCGGCCATCACGCGCGTCACCTCCACGCCGAGCTGCGCGGACAGCTGCGACGCCCGCGCGAGCAGGAAGTCGCCGGTCAGGATCGCGACCGTGTTCGACCACTTCACGTGAGCGGTCGGCGCACCACGACGCACGTCGGCGCCGTCGATCACGTCGTCGTGGTAGAGCGTCGACAGGTGCACGAGCTCGACCACCACGGCGGCGTCGACCAGCGCGTCGTCGGTCACACGCGCGCCGCCGAGGAGCCCCGCGAGGAGCACCAGGATCGGGCGGAACCGCTTGCCCCCCGCGTCCATGAGGTGGCGGCCGGCCTGGTCGAGGATCGGCAGGTCCGCAGCGATCGTCGTGCGCAGGCGCTGCTCGACGAGCGCGAGGCCGGGCGCGAGGTCGACGCCCCGCTCGGCCCCCCTGGCGGTGAGGGCGTCGAGGGCGCCGCGCGAGATGGCCACAGCAGGCTCCTAACCGGCGAAGGACGCGGCCTGGCGCGCCAGGTCCATGACGAGTCCCGGAAGGATACCGAGGACGATGACCGCCGCCGTGGCCGCCACGAGTCCCGCCGAGGTGCCCGCCGTCTCGGGCAGGCGGGTACCGGCGAGGTGCTCCGGCTCGTCGTCCATGAACATGGCGGCGATGATGCGCACGTAGAAGAAGAACGCGATGACGCTGGAGATGACCGCGACGACGACGATTCCGACCTGGCCGGCCTGCACGCCGGCGAGGAACACCTCGAGCTTGGCCATGAAGCCGGCGGTGCCGGGCAGCCCGGCCAGGGACAGCAGGAACACGGCGAGCATCAGCGCGGGGACGGGATGGCGCCGGCCGAGCCCC
>SKPY01000519.1 GCA_007119305.1 Nitriliruptorales bacterium | reverse complement strand
GGTAGGCGTGGACCTGGAACCAGCCGTGCTCGTTCGCCTTGAAGTGGAAGGTGAACGCGTCGAGCGGCTTCGTGGTGCCGAGCCAGATGAACTTGCCGCCCTCGACGGTCACCTGTGGCCGGAACGCGTCGGCGTAGCGGCGTCGCACAAGGCTGTTGACGCCGTCCGCGCCGAGGACGAGGTCGGCGGTGCGCACGCGGTCGGGATCGTCGATCTCGGTGTTGAACTCGAGCGTGACCCCGAGCTCCCGGCAGCGTTCCTGGAGCAGGAGCAGCAGGCGCTTGCGGCTGATCGCGGCGAAGCGGTTGCCGCGTGCGCGGATCACCTGGCCACCGAAGTGGACGTCGACGGGATCCCAGCGCGCGCACGCCCGCATGAGCGCGTCGTAGCTGGGCGGGTCGGCGTCTTCGAGCTCGGCGAGCGTGGCCGCCGAGAACACCACGCCGAACCCGAACGTGTCGTCGGGGGCGTTGCGCTCGTAGACCGTGACGTCGTGCGTCGGGTCGGCCCGCTTCAGGAGGATCGCGGCGTACAGGCCGCCCGGGCCGCCGCCGATGCTCGTGACCCTCACGCGTGTTCCCGATCGTCGAGCTGCCGCGCCGCCCGGCCACCTCACAAGAGCATGACTGCCGTCACAGGAGTGTCACTATGCTAGGGTGCCGCTGTCAACCGGCAGGAGGGACCTCGTGAGCGGCGCTGACGGGCTCCTTGGGGGATCCCACGCGGCCCGGATCGCGGAGCTCCGGGCGCTGGCGCGCAGCGAGCTCGTGCCGGTCGCCGAGCAGGGCGCACCGCACGCGGTCAACCGCGACCTCGTCCGCGCGCTCGGCGAGCACGGGCTCCTGCAGCGGCTGTTCCCGGCGCAGCTCGGGGGCTCCCGGGACGGCGGCGACGTGTCGGCCTTCGAGCTGTGCCTGCTGCGCGAGGCACTCGCCTGCGAGTGCGCCGAGGCCGAGACCGCCCTCGCGCTCCAGGGCCTCGGCGCCTACCCGCTGCTGCAGTCCGGGCGCGAGCCGGCCGTGGGACGCTGGATCCCGCCCATCGCGCGCGGGACCGCCGTCGCCGCGTTCGCCCTCACCGAGCCGGACGCCGGCACGGACGCCGCGGCGCTGGCGCTGCGCGCCGAGCCGGACGGCGACGGCTGGCGGCTGTCGGGGGAGAAGACGTGGATCTCCAACGCCCCCGAGGCGGACGTGTACGCGGTGTTCGCGCGTACCACCCCGGGGGCGGGCGCCCGTGGGGTGACCGCGTTCGCCGTGCCGGGCGACGCCGAGGGCCTGACCGGCAGCGCGCTCCAGATGCTCGCCGACCACCCGCTCGGGCGCCTGGCCTTCGACGCGGTCCGGGTGCAGCCCGACGACGTGCTCGGCGAGGTCGACGCCGGGTTCGGGGTGGCGATGGCCACCCTCGACTTGTTCCGGCCGAGCGTGGGGGCGTTCGCCGTCGGCATGGCCCAGGCCGCGCTCGAGCTGGCGACCGCCCACGCGCAACGGCGCGAGGCGTTCGGCAGACCGCTGCGGGCCCACCAGGCGGTGGCGCACCAGCTCGCGGACATGGCCACACGCACGCAGGCCGCGCGGCTGCTCGTCTACGACGCCGCTGCCTGCTACGACGGGGGGGCGCCGCAGGTGCGCAAGGAGGCGGCGATGGCGAAGCTGTTCGCCACCGAGGCCGCGCAGCTCGTCGTCGACGCCGCCGTGCAGATCCACGGCGCGCAGGGCCTCGAGCGCGGACACCGCCTCGAGCACCTGTACCGCGACGTGCGCGCCCCCCGGATCTACGAGGGGACCTCGGAGATCCAGCGCACGATCATCGCGCGGGAGCTGTACCGGTGAGCGCCGCCCGTCGGGCCGTGGTCACCGGCGCCAGCCGGGGGGTCGGCCGGGCGATCGTCGAGGCGCTGGCCGGAGACGGGCTGACGGTCGTCGCGCTGGGCCGCGACGCCGACGCGCTCGCGGACACCGCCGCGTGCGCCCCCGGCGCGGTGGAGACGGCGCGCTCTGACGTCGCCGACGAGGCGGCGGTCACGGACCTGTTCGCGCGGTTGGGCCGGGTCGACGTGCTCGTGAACAACGCCGGGGTGTCCACGTCCGCGCCGCTGCACCGCACGCGCCTCGACGACTGGGAGCACCAGCTGCGCGTGAACGCCACGGGGGCGTTCCTGTGCACCCGGGCGGTGCTGCACGGCATGCGGGAGCGGGGCTGGGGGCGGGTGGTCATGGTCGCGTCGACGGCCGGCCTCGGCGGCAGCGCCTACACCGGCGCCTACAGCGCCTCGAAGCACGCGCTGATCGGCCTCATGCGGGTCGCGGCCGCGGAGGTCGCGGGCACGAGCGTCACCGTGAACGCGGTCTGCCCCGACTGGATCCGCTCGGACATGACCGAGCGCGCCGTCACGCGCAGCGCGGCGGCCACCGGCCGCAGCACGGACGACGCCCGCCGGATGATCGTCGACCAGACGGCGCTCGGGCGGCTCATCGAGCCCGCGGAGGTGGCGGCTGCGGTGGCCTACCTCTGCTCCGATGCCGCCGCGAGCATCAACGGTCACTGCCTCGTCATGGATGGAGGAGGGTTCCGCCGATGAGCTTTCGCGCGTCCGCCGGCTTCACCGAGCGCTGGGGGCACTTCGACTTCGCGGTGGCAGAGGGCATCGCAACGGTCACGTTGGACCGCCCGGACAGGCTCAACGCCCTCACGTTCGACGTCTACGCCGACCTGCGGGACCTCCTGGCCGAGCTGCCGCACCGCGCTGACGCCGACGTGCTGGTGCTCACCGGGCGTGGCCGGGGGTTCTGCGCGGGGGGCGACGTCAACGAGATCATCGGCGAGCTCCTGGAGACGGATCCGCGCGGACTGCTCGAGTTCACCCGAATGACGGGCGCCGTCGTGCACGGCATGCGCAACTGCCCGCTGCCGATCATCGCGGCGGTCAACGGCGTCGCTGCCGGCGCGGGGGCGGTGATCGCGCTCGCGGCCGACTTCCGCCTCTGCGCGCGCTCGGCGAGCTTCCGGTTCCTCTTCACCGACGTGGGGCTGGCCGGTGCGGACATGGGGGCCGCGTACCTGCTCCCGCGCCTCGTCGGGCTGGGCCGAGCCACCGAGATCCTCATGCTCGGCGAGCAGGTCGACGCCGGGCAGGCCGTGGAGATCGGGCTGGCGCACCGGGTGGTCGACGACGACGAGCTCGCCGCCGCCACCGGCGCGCTCGCGGCGCGCCTCGCCTCCGGCCCGACGCTGGCCCTCGCCAACACCAAGGTGGCGCTCACCCGTGAGCAGGACGCCGACCTCGCGGGCGCCCTCGAGCACGAGGCGCTCATCCAGGCGCTGCTGATGCAGACCCGGGACCACGCCGAGTTCCACGCGGCGTTCACTGACAAGCGCCCGCCGCGCTGGAGCGGCCGCTGAGACCGACGTGAACGGCCTCCAGTGAGCCCTGCCGGCTCAGGCTGAGGTGACGAGTCTTCCCCGTGGATCTGACGGCAGGGCGGGCCGTGTCGCAGGCCCCGAGGGCGATCCGACGCTAGCAGCGGCGACCGCGTGCGCGACGTCTTGGTACGGTGCCGGCAGGACGCGGCAGCTGCGAGCCGGGTGGGAGGGGCGGATGGTCAACCGGGACGCCCCCGGCACGTCCGCCCCCAGGTGGGTGGTGCTCACGGTCTGCGCCTACCTCGTGCTCGCCTGGGCGGCGGTCTACGCCGTCGACGTGGCCGGGGTCGCCGGGCTGGGCGAGCGGCTGGACGCGCCGCTGTGGGCGCACCTGTTCCTCGAGGGCCACCTCACGGAGCTGCTGCAGTGGGCCGTGCTGGGGGCAGCCGTGCTCACGGCCGGTCGCCTGTCCGGTCACCTGCGAGCGACCGGGCAGCGGGGCGATGCGTCGCTGTGGCTGCTCATGGCCCTCGCGTTCGTGCTCATACTGATCGAGGATGCCGGCAACGTGCGGCACACCCTCAGGGACTACGGGGAAGCGGTGCTCGGCATCCCGGGCTTCGTCACGAACGCCCTGGTGCTGAGCGCCATCGCGGCCCTGCCGCTGTGCGCGCTCGCGCTGCACTGGCGCCGCGTGTGGGCGGTGCGGCGGGGCCGGGGCTACCTGCTCGCAGGGTTCGTGACCTACGGGCTGGCGGGGGGGATGTCGGCGACCGGGGCGCTGTGGTATCCCCGCGCCGGCGCGCTCCTCGACGCCGTGCTGTTCGGCGGCCGGCTGCCGGTCTACGACCTCGTCGACATCGCCCACCACTACCTCGTCATGGATCTCATGGTCGAGGAGTCCGTGGAGCTGCTGGGCGCCGGCCTGTTCCTCGCGGGCGCCGTGGCGTTCTCGCACCAGCACCGCGCGCTGCTGCCCCGAGCCGGCCACGGCGACACGGGCTCCGCCGCTGCGGGCGCGCATACCCAGCCGCCCCCGGGGGGACGTCTGCTGCGGCACCATGGTGGCGCACGCTCGGAGGACGCATGAGCCAACGCCCGCACCAGGTCATCGGCCCCAACCGCGCGGAGCTCTACGCGGACGGGGAGGTCGTCCGCTTCCCGGACAAACCATGGACCCCCGCCATCCACGCCTTCCTGCGTCACCTGGAGGACGCGGGGTTCGCCGGAGCCCCGCGGGTCGTCGAGCACGGCTCCGGCGGCCGGGGCTCGCAGGCGCTGTCCTACCCTGAGGGGGAGCTGCAGTACACGCGCGCGTGGACCGACAAGGGCATCACCGCGCTCGGTGCGCTGCTGCGCGAGTTCCACGAGGTCGCCCAGCGGTTCACGCCGCCCGAGCAGGCGGTCTGGAAGCCCTGGTTCATCCGCCATGTGCGACCGGCGACCGGGTTCGGTCAGGGCGAGGTCGCGCCGTGGAACATCCTCGCGCGCGACGGCGAACCGGTCGCCTTCGTCGACTGGCAGTACGCAGGCCCGATGGACCCGTTCGTGGATCTTGCGCAGGCAGCCTGGCTGAACGCCCACCTCCACGACGTCGTCGTGGTCGACCTGCACGACCGCCCGAGCATCGAGCTGCGCGCGAACCAGCTGCGGCTGTTCGTCGATGCCTACGGCCTGGAGACCGAGCGGCGCGACGACCTCGTCGAGCTGATGATCGAGTTCGTCGTCAACTCCTGCGCCAACGAGGCCAACGAGGTGCACGGCACCTCCCGGAGCGCGACGGATGGCTCCGCCGCGCTGGGCATGGCCTGGCGGGCCCGCTCTGCGGCGTGGATCCTGCGCAACCGCGACCTGCTGAAGCGCGCGCTCAGCTGACCCGCCGGGGGCCGGCCGCTGACCGCGCCAGGCGGGGACAGCAGGCACGGTCAGGCCCTGCGCGGCCTGGTGTGGTAGCAGGTACGGTCAGGGCCTGCGCGGCGGCGGGGTCGCGTCGCCGAACGGCGAGCCGCCGAGCGCAGCCCGCTCGTGGGGCGTCCACCACAGCGACAGATCGGGTCCTGCAGGCACGATCCCCGAGGGGTTCAGCTGCGTGTGGACGCAGTAGTAGTGCCGCTTGATGTGGTCGAAGTTGACCGTGTCGCCGAAGCCGGGGGTCTGGTAGAGGTCGCGGGCGTACCCCCACAGCACCGGGTTCTCCGCCAGCTTCTCGCGGTTGCACTTGAAGTGGTTGTGGTAGACGGCGTCGAAGCGCACGAGCGTCGTGAACAGGCGCACGTCGGCCTCGGTGATATGCTCGCCGACGAGGTAGCGGCGGGTCCGCAGGCGCTCGGTCAGCCGGTCGAGCTCGGCGAACAGCCCGTCGTAGGCCTCCTCGTAGCGTTCCTGGGTCTGCGCGAAGCCCGCCCGGTACACCCCGTTGTTCACGGCTTGGTAGACGCCCGCGTTCACCTCGTCGATCTCGGCGCGCAGGGACTCGGGGTACAGATCCGGGGCACCGGGGCGGTGGTGGGCCCGCCACTGGGTGCTGAGGTCGAGCGTGATCTGGTGGTAGTCGTTGGTGACGACCTGCCCGGAGGGGATGTCGATGACCGTCGGCACGCTGACGCCGCCCTCGAAGTCGGGGTCGGTCGCCTCGTACGCGTCCGCGAGGAAGCGGATGCCGAGCACCGGGTCGCGGCCTCCGGGGTCGAGCGTGAAGCGCCAGCTCCGCTCGTCCTGGACGGGATCGGCGATCGCCATCGCGATGGCGTCCTCGAGGCCGAGCAGGCGGCGGACGATCACCGAGCGGCTGGCCCAGGGGCAGGCCAGGCTCACCACGAGGCGGTAGCGGCCGGGCTCGACCGGCCACCGCGAGCTGCCGTCGGCGGTGATGCGCTCGTTGAAGTAGCTGGGGGAGCGGACGAAGCCGCCGGCCTGATCGATCGCGACTTGTTGGGGCATGCACGTACCCTACCCACGGGCGGCGGATGACCATGCGCCGCAGCACCGGTCAGTGGCGACCCGGCCGTGCGGCCCGGGGCTGAAGGAGCGTGACGGTGGCGGTCGCAGCAGTGGGCGCGGTCACGCTCGACTACGCCGAATCGGGCGTGCGCGGCGGACCCACCGTGCTGCTCATCATGGGCCTCGGCGGCCAGCGGATCATGTGGTCGCAGGCGCTGCTCGACGCGCTCGCCGGCGCTGGCTGCCACGTGGTGACGTTCGACAACCGCGACGTCGGCCGCTCGACCATCCTCGACGCGGCCCCGGGCGAGCCCCGGCTCATCGAGGAGGCCTTCGCCGGCAAGCCGGTGGCAGCGCCCTATCTGCTGAGCGACATGGCCGACGACGCGGTCGGCCTGCTCGACCACCTCGGTGTCGCGCGCGCGCACGTCGTCGGGGCGTCGATGGGCGGGATGATCGCCCAGCACCTCGCGTTCGAGCATCCCGCGCGGGTCGCGAGCCTGACGGCGATCAGCTCGGCGGCGGGCGAGTGGGCGCCCGGCCGGCCCGTCCCCGACGAGCTCACGGTCTCAGGCGTGGCGCCTCCCACCGACCGCGAGGCTTTCGTGGACTGGTTCGTCGAGGGGACCCGGATGCTCAGCGCCCCGCACTCCTTCGACGTCGCTGCGGTGCGCCACCTCGCCCATCTCGCCCACGCGCGGGGGGTCCACCCGGGCGGGGTCGTGCGTCAGCTGCTCGCGCTCCTCGCCGACGGCGACCGGACGGAGCGGCTGCGCCGGGTGGATGTTCCGACGCTGGTGATCCACGGGACGGACGACCCGCTGATCGACGTGCGCGCGGGTCGAGCCCTCGCTGCGGCCATCACGGGCGCGGAGCTGCTCGTCATCGACGGCATGGCGCACGACATGCCCCCGCACGCGGTGCGGCGCATCGCACGCGCGGTCGCGAGCCACATCTCAGCACCTGCATGACGGTCGCTGGCGCGATCGCCACAACCGATATGCGGAGAACAGGGGTGGACGGTTGACTCCTCCTGCCCCAACGTCTGGGAGCATGGGCGAGCACGCTGGGCAGCGGGCGCGGCTCGTGGCGGGGCCCGACCATGCGGCCTCGTACCGGGAATCCGTCGGTGTTCGCCGACGAGGCGGGGGTGTGCGCGGTTGTTGGAGTTGCGGTGGCCCGAGGGGTTCGTGTGCCCTCGCTGCGGAGTCACGCAGGCGCCGTGGCGGCAGAGCCGGGGTCGGCTGACGTGCGCAGCGTGTCGGCACCAGACGTCGGTGACACGGGAAGGCGGTTTCGGCGACCTGGCTGCCCCGGCGGCGCTCTTCCCCGCCGGTGGCGCGCCGCCAGCGGGTGTCGGGGTCGGCGGCCAGCGCGTAGATCGCGGCGCGCACGCCACCGCTGGCGGATCACCGCCGGCCGCGTCCGACTCCTACCGGCTGCGCACGGCCCGGAGCGCGAGCAGGAGGTCGAGCCGTCGATCCGGGTCCTCGATCACGTCGCCGAGCAGCTGGCGGAGCCGACGGAGGCGGTAGCGGACGGTCTGGACGTGCACGCAGAGCCGGTCGGCGACCGCACTGGGCCTGCCGGGGTCGAGAAGCCAGGTCTCCAGGGTTTCGAGCAGGGGGCCGCGGCGCGCTGGGGGTAGGGCGAGCAGTGGGCCGAGCCACGTCGTCGCGAGCTCGTTGACGAGGTCCTCCTCGCGGCGCAGGAGCGTCGCGACGGCGTGGTCGTGTGCGCGCACGAGCGGGGCGGCGGGAACGGCGCCGACGGTGACGAGCTCGCGGACTTCGCAGGCGCGACGGTAGCTGGCGGCAGCGTCGGCGAGCGGGACGGTCGGCCCGAGCGCGAGCGGGACGTCCTCGGCGGCCGCGCGCAGGAGTTCCTCGGCGTGCTCGCCGGACTCGCTGAGCGGCACGAGCCCGCACAGCTGGCCCTCCACCGCGCCGACGAGCACGTCGTCGGGCCAGGACGGCTGCGGCCGGCTGCCGGTTGGCATCCGCCCGACGAACACCGCGAGTCTGGCTGGCAGCGGCCAGCCGGCCTGGCGGGCATGCTGCTCGAGCGAGCCCTTGCCGCCGCCGACCCCGAGCACGATTCGGCGCACGAGGCCGTGGCGGCGGGCCTGCTGCAAGCTCGCCCCGTCGACCTGAGCGGCGCTGAAGCCCGCGGCGGCGGCGGCGGACAGCTCGTGGAGGTAGGCGAACAGGGCCTCACCAAGCAACCCGAGGGTCTCGGCTTCGAGCTGGCCGCGCGCGTGCGCCTGTGAGAAGCACCGCCAGGAGACGAGCCCGCCGAGCCGGTAGAAGGTGAGCAGCTCGTCCATCGGCAGCCCCGCCCGCGCCTGCTTGCGGCCGAGCACGTCGAACGGCCGGGTGTCCGGCATGTCGCGCCGGCCCTCGATCAGGTCGGCGAACTGCTCGAGCGCTTCGTCGAGGCCGACCCGCAGGTTGTGCTCGAGCGGGCCGTCACCGCGGGGCGACCCCTGCCGCGCGGCGACCTCAGCGACGACCCCGTCGATGACCTCGGCGAACACGGGCCGCACCACCTTCTCGGCGACCGCAGCGGGCAGGCGCTGCCAAGCCGGCGCCGGCAGTCGCTCGGCCCGCGCGTCGTGTCCCCCGACCGGCGTCTCCCAGGCCATGTTGTGCGCACCCTACAAGAGCATCGGAGCATCTGTTGCCAAACGTGCATGGTTCGCGAACGGCGCCTGGTCTAGCGTCCTCGATCCACAGTCGACGTAGGGAAGGCGTCACGATGCGTGTTGCTCATGCGGCGGCGGTACGGCGATCTGGGCTGGCAGCAATGGCCGGGGCTGGCGCGCTTCTCGCGGGCCTGCTCCTCGCGGGCCTCCTCGCGAGCGGCCCGGCCACCGCGGACGACCCGCCGCGGCAGTACCCGTTCCTGTGCACGACCGAGGCGAACGGGCTCGGCCAGCCGCTCGTGGACAACCAGGACGGAGACGGGGTGCCCGTCTTCGAGGAGGACGAGGACGGCGAGCCCATCCGCGGCGGGGACCACATCGTCGGCTGGAGCCGCGACTGCGAGGCGGAGACCCGGTTCGACTACTACTACGTCGACACCGGCGGCAACCGCCAGCATCTGTGGCGCTCCGGCGAGGATCCGGTGTCCGAGAAGCCCGAGGATGTCGCGACCACCGTCACGAGCGAGGGGGACGAGGTCGAGTTCTTCCTCCGCCGGGAGCGCGGCACGGTGAATCGCTTCATCTACTCGATCGCGATGCTGGTGCCCTGGGAGGAGGTCGAGGCGGCCACCCCGCATAAGCCGATGCACGAGTCGTGGAACGGCAAGCTCGTGTACAGCTTCGACGGCGGCGTGGCGATCGGTCACAGCCAGGGGTCGGTGAGCTCGGCGGCGTCGTTCCTGATCGCCGACGGCAGCGGCCACACGCGCGACATCGACGCGCTGCGGCGGGGGTACGCGGTGGTGTTCTCTACGGGCAACCGGACGAGCACCCACTACAACCTCGAGGTCGGCGCGGAGACGGCGCTGCAGACCAAGGCGCACTTCGTCGAGCAGCACGGCGAGCCGGAGTACACGGTGGGGATCGGCAGCTCCGGCGGCGCGATCCAGCAGTACGTCTATGGAGAGCACGCGCCGGAGCTGATCGACGCGGCGATCCCGGTGCGCGGCTATCCGGACATGACGACGCAGACGATCCACGTCGGCGACTGCGAGCTGCTCGAGCGTTACATGGACCTCGACGCGCCGGCCGTCGGTGACGACACCTGGGCGGACTGGGACAACCGCCAGTGGGTGCAAGGGATGAACTCGATCGAGAGCTTCGTCGAGGAGTTCCCCGACAGCACGGGCGCGCAGCTCGCCCCGCTCACCGGGCAGACCGGGTCGAGCGAGTGCATCGAGGGCTGGCGCGGCCTGTCGCCGCTGGTGCTCAACCCGCTGTTCGGCAGTGCCCCGGGCCTCGACCGGCTCGACGCCGAGGTCGTCGCCGAGATCGAGTGGACGCACTGGGACGACGCCCGCAACGTCTACGGCACCGACCCCGACACCGGGTTCGCGCGGGTGCCGTGGGACAACGTCGGCGTGCAGTACGGGCTCGAGGCGCTGCAGGACGGCACGATCACCCCCGATCAGTTCCTGCACCTGAACGTCCACGTGGGCAGCTGGAAGGATCCCGAGGACATGGTGCAGGAGGGCCCGCCGTTCATCGGCGACCCGACGCCCGAGGACTTCGACCCCTGGTCGATGCGCAACATGCACCTGGCGCCGGACGAGGACACCCCCGCACCCCGCCGGGCGGGCGACCTCGCCGCGATCGAGGCGGTGTACGACTCCGGCCTGTACTTCAGCGGCGCCATCGACATCCCGGTGATCGACGCGCGGCAGTACCTCGAGGCCGAGCTCGACATGCACAACAGCCACCAGTCATTCGCCGCCCGCCAGCGCATCGACAACGCGCTCGGGCACGCCGACCACCACGTGATCTGGTTCTTCGGCGACGACCGCGGTGCGGACAGCCAGCTGCCGCACGCCCTCGAGGTCGCCGGCGAGTGGATCGAGAACATGCAGGACGGCACCGACGTCGTCGCCGCCAAGCCCGACGCGGCCGTGGACACGTGCTTCGACAACGACGGCGACATCATCGCCGCCGGCGACGGGGTCTGGGGCGGCATCCTCGACGACGGCCCCGACGGCGAGTGCGCCACCGTCTACCCGCCCTACTCCCAGTCACGCATCGTCTCCGGCGGCCCGATCTCGGGCGATGTGTACAAGTGCCGAACCATGTCGGTGCGCAGCGCCGTCGCCGAGGGCCTCTACGGCGACTGGGAGCCGAGTGCCGAGGAGATCGCACAGCTCGAGGAGATCTTCCCCGAGGGCGTCTGCGACTACGGGCTGCCGGGTGCAGGCACGCCGGGCGTCGTGGTCCCCGACGCGCCCAACGTCCGCGTTGACGGCACGACCATCCGCGTGAACCAGGCCCCCGGCGGCGCCGAGATCGAGCTGCGCCGGGACGGACAGGTGCAGGAGACCACGACCGCGAACCGCGGCGGAGTCGCCGCGCTCACGGACGTGCCCGCCGGCACCTACACCATCCGGGCGGTCACGGACGGTCATGCCGGCAAGCTGGCCGAGCCGGTGCGCGTCGTCGTGGTCCGGGGCAGCGTGGAGCAGATCCATGTGATCGGCGCCGACCCCGGGGCCGAGGTGACGGTGCGGGGCCCGCGGCGCTTCTCGGCCGAGGCCACGACCGACGAGCACGGCGGGCTTGTTCTCCGCGACGTGCCGCCGGGCAACGGCTACCAGGTGGAGGTCGAGGGCTACGGCCGCGAGCGCGTGGAGGTGCTCGCCCCGGACGACCATCCCCGCCAGCGCTTCTTCGACGCCCAGGACCTGCCGGCGGACGAGGGCTACCTGCGGACCCGGGACGGGACCCTGCTCGCCTACCAGGTGGTGCTGCCCGACGAGGACGAGTTCGGCCCGGGCCCGTACCCGGTCGTGATCGACTACTCCGGCTACCGGCCGTCGATCGACTTCTTCGACGGGGTCCACCGCGTGTTCCCCGCTGAGGGGTACGCCGCGGTCGGCGTCAACATCCGCGGCAGCGCCTGTTCGGGCGGGGCGTTCGACTACTTCGAGCCGCTCCAGGCGCTCGACGGCTACGACATGGTCGAGGCGATCGCCGCGCAGGACTGGTCCGACGGCGTCGCGCTGATCGGCAAGTCCTACCCGGGCATCAGCCAGCTGTTCGTGGCCTCGACCGCGCCGCCATCGCTCGACGCGCTCGCGCCTGGCCACGTGATCGGCGAGTTCTACCGTGACGTCGGCTACCCCGGCGGGCTGCTCAACGCGACGTTCGCTGGCGCGTTCGCGGTCGACCAGGACGCACGGTCGGCGTTCCCGAGCTCCTACGACGTCGTGAACGAGCGGGCTGAGGAGGACCCGCTCTGCCGGGCCAACCAGCAGCTGCGCGGCCAGAACGTAAGGGTGGCCGAGGGCGTCTTCGGCAACCCCTTCGACGGCGACTTCTGGCAGGTGCGCGCACCGGAGCGCCTCGTCGGCGACATCGTCGCGCCAACGCTGCTCGTGAACTCCTGGCAGGACGAGCAGACCGGCGGCGGGCCCGCGAAGCTGCTCGACCGCTTCGACCCGGACACGTTCGTGCGGATGGTCGGCATGAACGGCGACCACGGCGAGTACTACCGCGGCGCGATCTGGGGCGAGGTCGTCCGCTTCCTCGACGTCTACCTCGGCGATGCGCAGGACAAGCAGGGCGACTACGAGGCCGAGCCGTCGGTGCAGATCTTCCTCGAGAACGGGCTCGACACCGGGCAGCCCGGCCACGTCGTCGAGCTCGACGACTGGGGCGCCGCCGAGGACGGGCAGCGCTGGTACCTGCAGCCAGACGGCACGCTGGCCGACGCCGAGCCGCCGGCCGGCGGCGGGACCACCGCCTACGACTACGAGCCGGAGCCTAACCCGCTCGCGCAGCTCATGCCGGACCAGAACGAGTGGTCCGAGCCGCCGCCGGACGACGAGACCGCGATCTGGGTCAGCGACGCGCTCGACGAGGACGTCGTCATGGCCGGCTCGGGGTCGGTAGACCTCTGGCTCGCGTCCAGCGAGACGGACACCGACGTCGAGGTCACCCTCATCGAGGTGCGCCCCGACGGGCAGGAGATGCTCGTGCAGTCCGGATGGCTGCGGGCCAGCCACCGGGCGCTCGACGAGGACCGCTCGACGGTGCTCGCCCCCCGCCATCTCCACACGGAAGAGGCCGCCGAGCCGCTCACGGCCGGGGAGCTGACCCCGCTGCGCGTCGAGCTGTTCCCGTTCGCCCACGCGTTCCGCGCGGGCTCACAGATCAAGATCGCCGTTGAGGCGCCGGGTGGCAACCGCTGGCGCTGGGGCTTCGACGCGGTCCCCGATGCGGGGACGAACGAGATCGCCCACGAGGCGGCGGCGCCGTCATCGGTGGCGCTGCCCGTCATCGACGTCGATGTCGACCTCGGCGAGCTGCCCGAGTGCGGGACCGTCTCGAGCCAGCCGTGCCGGCCCGCGACCGTCCCGTAGACGCGCACGCCGACGGGCGCGCGCGCCAGCGCACTGAAGGATGTGATGAGGATGGATGACCGCCCAGTCGGACGTCCCGGTGCCAACCGGGGACGCCTCGTCGTGGTGGCGCTCGCGTGCGTGGCGCTCGTGGCCGGCATGCTGCCCGCTGCGGCCGCGGGGCCGAGCGGACCGTCCGCCGACCCCGGACCGCCCTCGGATCCCGGACCGTCCGACGCTGCGGCGGCGGACCGTGACCTGCGCGTGGAGGTCGCCTCCGGCCGGCCGGACACCCTGACCGGCGGCGACGCGCTCGTCCGGGTGCACGTGCCGCGCACGGTGCCATCGCACCAGGTGCGCGTGACCGTCGAGCACGATGGTGTGTCCACGGACGTCACCGCGCGCTTCCAGCGCGAGGCGGACGACCGCGCGCTGCTCGGCGTGGTCGACGACCTGCCCGAGGGCGCGTCCACCATCACCGCCGACGCGAGGGGGCGGGGGCACGGCCGGCCGTCCCACACCCTCGAGGTGGTGAACCACCCCGCCCACGGGCCGGTGTTCTCCGGTCCGCATCAGCAGCCGTTCTTCTGCAACCCGGCCGCCTCGGGGCTCGGGCCCGACCACGACGAGTTCTGCCACACCGACCCGGCGACGGTCGTGGAGTACTTCTACAAGTCGGAGGACCCCGGCGAGGACGAGGTCGGCGACGGGTTCGTCCCGCTCGACGACCCTGACGTCGTGCCCGACGACGTCGTGCACACCCAGACGACGGAGGGCCGTGAGGTGCCCTTCATCGTCCGCAACGAGCGCGGCACGCTGAACCGCGGCGTCTACAACATCGCGGTCCTGCACGACCCGGCCGAGCCGGAGTGGGGCGATCCGCTGCGGCCGCAGTCGCAGTGGAACGAGCGGCTGTACTACGAGCTCGCGGGCGCCTGCCGGCCCGGCTACATGCAGGGGCGGGAGCGCGCGCGGGACATCCTGTCCAGCGGGCAGGTCGATGTGCTCGGGGCCGGCTACGCGGTCGCGCGGCACACGTTCACGCGTCACGGCAACTCGTGCGGCAATGACCCGTTGAGCGCCGAGTCGATGATGATGGTGCGCGAGCACTTCACCGTGACACACGGCGAGCCGCTCCACATGATCGGCAACGGCGGCTCCGGCGGGGCGATCCAGCAGTACCTGATCGCCGACAACTACCCGGGGATCCTCGACGGGGTCATCGCAACCTCCACGTTCCCGGACGCCTACAGCATGGCACCCGGTGCCGGCGACGCCGCGCTGCTGAACACCGCGTTCGCCGAGTCCGACCTCTGGGACTACGACTGGGACACGGCTGCCAAGTTCCCGAACGAGTGGTCGCCGGGGCTCGAGGAGAAGCTCGCGGACCTGACTGCGGTCTCCGGCTTCGGCAGCTGGGCGATCAACCTCACGTGGGTGGTCGGCAACACCCGCAACGTGAACCCCTCCGTCTACATCGGCCGCGACGTGCCGGAGGAGGAGCTCTACCACCCAGACGAAAACCCGGACGGCATCCGCGCCACGATCTACGAGGCCGGGCGCAACGTCTGGGGGACCGATCCCGAGACCGGCTTCGCCCGGCGTCCGCTCGACAACACAGGGGTGCAGTACGGCCTCGAGGCGCTCGAAGTCGGCATCATCACGCCCGAGCAGTTCGTGGCGCTCAACGAGGACGCCGGCGGGCTCGACATCGACGCCCGGCACATCCCCGAGCGCATGGACGTGGACGAGGACATCGTCGCGCTCGCGTACGAGACCGGTCGCGTCCTGAACGGCGGCATGGGGCTCGCCGAGGTGCCCACCCTCAACGTGGGCCTGTACCAAGACGCAGTCGAGCTCGGCGGTGACTACCACGACCGGTTCCGCGACTTCTCGGTCCGGGCGCGGCTGCTGCGCGAGAACGGCCACTTCGACAACCACGTGATCTGGCACGCGCATCCGGCGGCGGTCCCACCAGACTTCGTCGACCTGCCGCGCCTGCTCGTGATGGACGAGTGGGTCACGGCGATCGGTGAGGACGACCGCGACGTGAGCCAGGAGCAGAAGGTCCGCGACAACCGCCCCGTCGGGCTCACCGACCGGTGCACGACGGCGGACGGCTCCGAGCACACCGCGACCCAGTGGCCGCACGACGACACCGACAACCCGTGCATCGAGGAGCTGCCGCCGGCCGGTGACCCGCGCATCGCCGCGGGCGGGCCGATGGCGAACGACGTCCTCAAGTGCGAGCTGACCGACCTCGACTTCGCCGACTACAGCGTCGAGTTCACCGAGGAACAGCAGGAGCGGCTCGAGGCGGTCTTCGCCGACGGGGTGTGCGACTGGAGCCAGCCCGGCGTCGGTCAGCAACCTCCGATCGGGACGTGGCTGTCGTTCGACACCCCCGGCGAACCCAGACAGCTCGGGTCGGAGTGAGCGCCCCGTCGCAGGCGACGCCGCAAGTCTCGCAGACCTCGATCTGCTCGGGGCGGCCGGTGGCGAGCAGGCGGCGCAGACGTTGCAGCATGGCGGGCTCCTAGAGATCGAATGCGACCGCGGCGCTGGCGCTTGGGTCGCATCCACGCGTCAGCCGCGGAACGGCGCTGACCCCGCCCCGCCGGGCAACGGAGTGCCGTCGGGGTGCGTGGCCACCCAGCCACGCGTGGCGATGTGGCGGCGGACGACGCGGCCCGGGACGCCCGCGACGACGCTGTAGTCGGGCACCTGCAGGCCGGCCACGACCGCCCCTGCGGCCACGACGACGTGTCGGCCGATCGTCGTGCCGGGCAGCACGACGGCGCCGTGGCCGAGCCAGCACTCCGGTCCGATCCGCACCGGCGCGTCCTTCCACATCTGCGTGCCGATCGGCAGTTCGAGGTTCTCGTAGCCGTGGTTCTGGTCGGTGATGTAGACGTAGTGGCCCGTCCACGTGTCGTCGCCGATCGCCACGTGCTTGTGGGCCACGACGCCGATGCCCTTGCCCAGCACGCAGCGGTCGCCGATGACGAGCACGGGCTCGCCGCCCCGGCCCGCCTCGTCGGGCATGCCGGCGCTGAGGCTGGCGTGCGGGCCCACGAGCGTGTCCGCGCCGAGGGCGATGCGGCCCTCGCCGACGACCGCGACCGGGGGGAACACGATCTCGGTGCCCGGCCCGAAGCGCGCGAACCGGCGCGCGCGCCGCTGCGTCGCCTTGAGCGTGCCGACGCGCACGCTGCGCTGCCACACCCACTGCACGGCCTCGCCGGCAACCCGGTCGGCGAGCCGTGCGAGCGCATCTCGTGCCATCAACGCCGGCACGCTACCGCAGCGCGGAACCCGCCGGCGAGCCGCAGGCGTCGTGCGCAGCAGGGCGCTTGTCCGGTATGAAGGTGGGGACCGCTGGTGGCGAGGGGGTATGAGGTGCGGCCTGACGAGCTCGGAACGGTCCACATCGGGCTCGGTGCCATCGGCGTCGCCGTGGCCCGTCTCGTCCACGAACGGGGAGCGCGGATCGTCGGCGCCGTCGACATCGCCCCCGACCTCGCCGGCAGGCCGCTCGCCGAGGTGCTGGGGCTGTCTGCGGCGCTGGACGGGGTGACCGTCGCCGGCGACCTCGCCGACGTGGCGACCGACAGCGCCGACGTCGCCCTGCACTGCGCGGGGTCGGTGCTCGCTGCGGCTGCGCCTGGCTTGTCGGCGGCCATGGCGGCGGGCCTCCACGTCGTGTCCACCTGTGAGGAGCTCGCCTACCCGTGGGACGACGAGCCCGAGCTCGCCACCCGCCTCGATCGCGAGGCCCGGGCGGCAGGCGTCACCCTGCTGGGCACCGGGGTCAACCCGGGCTACGCCATGGACTACCTGCCGGCCGTGCTGACCGCCCCGTGCCGCCACGTGACGAGCATCGACGTCCTGCGGGTCCAGGAGGCCGGAGGGCGGCGGGCAGCCCTGCAGCGCAAGGTCGGGGCGGGGCTCAGCGCGGACGAGTTCGCCGCCGGGGTGGCGGCCGGCCGCCTCGGCCACGTCGGGCTCGGACGGTCGGCGCGCGCGCTCGCCGCGGCGCTCGGCTGGCGGCTCGAGGGCGTGGACGAGACGATCGAGCCCCTCCTCGGCGACGTGGACGGCACGGCCGGCGCCGAGGACCAGGTCAGCGGCGTGCACCAGGTCGCCACCGGGGCCACGGCTGCCGGGCAGCGCGTCCGGCTCACCCTCGACATGGGGGTGGGGGTCGCCGACCCACGCGAGGAGATGCACGTGCACGGCGAGCCCGAGCTGCACGTGACCGTGCCAGGCGGCATCCCCGGGGACGTGGCCACCGCGGCGCTGGTGGCAAACGTGCTGCCGCGCGTGCTCGCGGCCCCACCCGGGCTGCTCGTGATGACCGATCTCCCACCCCCGCGTCCCTGGGGGTAGGACGGCGAGGTCACGAGCGGACGAAGTCGAGGACGTCGGACAGGCGCCCGTGAGCCAGGCACACGACGGTGTCCGCGCCGCCGTAGTACACGCTGAGGTGGTTGCCGTCGACGAGCGCGGCGCAGGGGAAGACGACGTTCGGCACGTCTCCGACCTGCTCGTAGGTGGCGTGGGGTGCGAGGAGGTAGTCGCGGCCGCGCGCGAGCACTCGCCAGGGCTCGTCGAGGTCCAGCAGCGCCGCGCCCATCGAGTACACGAACCCGTTGCACGAGGTCAGCACCCCGTGATAGATGAGCAGCCACCCGTGCGCGGTCTCGATCGGGGTGGGCCCGGCGCCGACCTTCGTGGACTGCCAGGTCCACGCCAGCGTGCCCATGACGTGGCGGTGGCGGCCCCAGTGGGTGAGGTCGGGGCTCTCGGAGTAGAAGATGTCGCCGAACGGCGTGTGCCCGTCGTCGCTGGGGCGGCTCAGCAGCGCGTAGTGCCCGCTGACGCGGCGGGGGAACAGCACGCCGTTGCGGTTGAACGGCAGGACCGCGTTGTCGAGCTGGTGGAAGGTCTCGAAGTCGTGGGTGAAGCCCACGCCGATGGTCGGACCGTGGTAGCCGTTGCACCAGGTGACGTAGTAGCGGTCCTCCAGCCAGGTCACGCGCGGGTCGTAGGCGTGCACGAACTGCTCCTGGATGTCGGCCACCCGCTCGTCGGCGGGCAGGAACACGATCGGGTCGGGATCGAGGTCCCACGTGACGCCGTCGGTGCTGCGGCCGGCGTGCAGGTTCATCACCCTGGTGCGGTCGTCGACCCGGAACACCCCGGCGTAGCCATCGCCGTAGGGCACGACCGCTGAGTTGAAGATGCTGTTGGAGCGCGGCAGGTGATCCCGGGCGATGATCGGGTTGCGGCTCGAGCGCCACAGCACGGCGCTCGAGCCCGCCGGGCGCTCCTCCCACGGGATCCCGACCCGCGGGCGGGTGCCGTCGCTGGCGGTCGTCGGCCCATCGGGGCTCATCGTCAGGCTCCGGTGACGGGGGTCGGGTCGCCGCTGCGTGCGACGTGCGCCACGAACCGAGCGCTGTCCCGCAGCCGGCGCTCCTGGGTGTCGAAGTCGACGTGCACGATCCCGAACCGCTGCGCGTAGCCGTGCGCCCACTCGAAGTTGTCGAGCAGCGACCAGACGAAGTAGCCCCGCAGCGGCACGCCGGCCTCGAGCGCGGTGAGCGCGGCGTCGAAGTGGCGGGCGAGGAAGCGCACGCGCTCCGGGTCGGCCGTGGGGTCGCGCTCGTCGACCGGGTAGGCCGCCCCGTTCTCGGTGACGTACAGCGGCAGCTCGCCGGTGCGTGACGCGACGAGCTGGAGCACCTCGACGAGCCCCTGCGGGTAGACCTCCCAGCCCATGCCGGTGCGCTCCGGGGCCTTCGTTGGTGGCGGCAGCGGGGGGAGTGCCGGCGAGCGCACGACGTCCCGCGTGTAGTAGTTGACCCCGAGGAAGTCGATGGGCGCAGCGATCAGCTCCAGGTCACCGTCAGCGACCTCGCCGCGTCGCCACCCCCAGGCGCGCGCGCCCTCCTCGGGATACCCGCGCCCCATGAGGGGGTCGAGGAACCAGCGGTTGGCCTGGTCGTGCGCGACGATGGCTGCTTCGAGGTCGAGGGGATGGGCGGTGGCCGGATGCGTGGCCCCGAAGTTCAGCACGATCCCCACGGCCGCCCGGGGCGCCGCCGCGCGCATGGCCGGCACCGCCAGGCCGTGGGCGACGAGCAGGTGGTGCGCCGCGGCGAGGGCGGCGTCCGGCTCCGTCCGTCCTGGCGCGTGCTCGCCGGTCCGGTACCCGAGATGCGAGACCACGAACGGCTCGTTGAGGGTGGCGAAGTGCGCGACCCGATCACCGAGCCGGCCTGCCACCGTGCTGGCGTACTCGGCGAACGCCTCGGCCGTTGACCGTGCAGGCCAGCCGCCGGAGTCCTCGAGCGCCTGGGGCAGGTCCCAGTGGTAGAGGGTGACGAAGGGTGTGATGCCGTGCTCGAGCAGCTCGTCGACGAGCCGGTCGTAGAAGCCCAGACCCGCCTGGTTGACCGGGCCGGTGCCGTCCGGTAGGACCCGCGGCCACGCCACGGAGAAGCGGTACGCGCCGAGCCCGAGCTCGGCGAGGAGCGCCACGTCCTCGCGGTAGCGGTGGTAGTGGTCGCAGGCCACGTCGCCGGTGTCGCCGCCAGCGACCCGGCCCGGGGTGTGCGCGAAGCGGTCCCAGATGCTCTCGCCGCGCCCGTCGGCCGTGACTGCGCCTTCGACCTGGTAGGACGACGTGGCGGCCCCCCAGGTGAACTCGTGCGGGAACCGTCGTGCTGTCATGGCATCCTCCTCGCACGCACCTCGGGAACGCACCACGCTTCTGTGCAGTCTGACCTGCTGCGCTTCTACCCGCGCCGGCTGCGGTCGATGGTCCCGGAAGTACGGTAGACGAGGACCGGGCGCGACACCGCGCTGCGCCGTGACATCAGCGGCTACGGTTCGCGCGCGGCACAGCGCCTGCTTGGCCTGCTCGCGGGGGAGGAGGGCACCGACCTGCAGGACGAGACCGGTCGACTCGTGACCCGCGGCAGCACCACTCGGCGGGGGCCGCGCCCGCAGAACGACCCCTTCGTGAGCACCCCCGACACCGCAGGGTAGGCTGCGGTCACGGATGCGAACGAGGTGAGCCGGCCGATCGTGCGTGCTGACGAGCCGCGCTGGGGCGGGCCGGAGCCCGCCTGGCGCCTGCTCGGACCCCTGATCACCGGGTCGGTCAGCACGCTGTTCGACCTGCGCGTCGCCGGGTTGCGCCACATCCCCCGCGCCGGCCCCGCCCTGGTCGTGGCCAACCATCTGGCGCACCTCGATCCGCTCGTGCTGCTGACGGCGTTCCTCCGGGGCCGTGGTCGGAGGGTGCGGTTCCTGGCGCTCGCGGCGCTGTTCGACGATCCGGTGGTCGGCTGGTGGCTGCGGCGCGCCCGGGCGCTCCCCGTCGAGCGCGGCAAGGGCGTCGCACCTGCGGTGGACGTGGCGACCCGGGCGCTCGACCACGGCGAGGTGGTGGTCGTCTACCCCGAAGGTCGCCTCCAGCGCGGCCGGCAGCTGTCAGCCCGGCCGGGTGCGGGCGCGATCGCGCTGGCGACCGACGCGCCGATTCTGCCGGTCGCGTTGTGGGGCATGCAGCCCGAGCTGCCCGGCCCGCGGCGCGGTCGTCCGGCCGCGGTTGAGATCGGCGCGCCGCTGCGGGCGGCGCAGCTGGGCACCTGCGATCCGCAGACGGCGAGCGCCGTCCT
>SKPY01000201.1 GCA_007119305.1 Nitriliruptorales bacterium | reverse complement strand
CTTGTCTTCGGGCCGCACGACCATGTGGTCGCGCAGGAAGTCGAAGCCGAACTCGTTGTTCGTGCCGTAGGTGACGTCGGCCGCATACGCGATCCGCTTCTCGGCCTTGGGTTGCTGGGAGTAGACCAGGCCGACGTCGAGGCCGAGGAAGCGGTAGATGCGGCCCATCCACTCGGCGTCACGGGACGCCAGGTAGGGGTTCACGGTGACGACGTGCACGCCCTTGCCCGCCAGGGCGTTCAGGTAGACCGGCATCGTCGAGGTGAGGGTCTTGCCCTCGCCGGTCTTCATCTCTGCGATGTCGCTCTGGTGCAGCGCCACCGCACCGAGCACCTGCACGTCGAACGGGCGCTGCTCGAGCACCCGCTGCGCGGTCTCCCGGACCGTTGCGAACGCCTCCGGGAGCAGGTCGTCGAGCGTCTCCCCGTCGGCGAGACGGGCCCTGAACTCGTCGGTGCGGGCACGCAGCTGCTCGTCGGTCAGCGACTCGACGCTCGGCTCGAGCTCGTTGACCTCGGCCACGACCTTCTGGAGCTTCCTCAGGTGCCGTCCCTCGCCGGCACGAAGCAGCTTCTGCAAGACCTGCACGGGTGGTGTGCCTCCGTCGTGGGGTATGCGGGATCGCACCCCAGTGTAGGCCAGGGAGACGCCCGCGCCGGTGGGCGCCGCGCCGCTACTTGATCTCGAGGAGCTTCTCGCGGACCGCGTACACCACCGCCTCCATCCGGGAGTGCAGGTGCAGCTTCTCCAGGATGTTGCGCACGTGGTTCTTGACCGTGTTCTCCGAGATGAACAGCTCCTTGGCGATATCGCGGTTGTTCAGGCCCTGCGCCACCAGGGTGAGCACCTCCATCTCGCGGTCGGTCAGCCGCGGGGCGGGCATCTGCTGCTTCTCCTCGTCCTTCTTCGCCATCGAGGCGAACTCGGTGAGCAGCTTGGAGGCCATGGACGGCGAGATGAGCGACTGTCCGGCGTGGACGTGGCGGATCGCGTCGGCGACCTCCTCGATGGAGATCTCCTTCAGCAGGTAGCCGCTCGCCCCGGCCTTGATCGCGTCGTAGAGGTCCTCCTCCTCGTCGGAGATCGTCAGCATGAGGATCTTGGTGTTCGGCACCGCGTCCTTGATCGCCTGCGTCGCCTCGATGCCGCCGTTGATCCCGCCCGCAGCCGGCATGCGCACATCCATGAGCACGAGGTCGGGCACGTGCTCGACCGCCAGGTCGAGGGCCTCCTTGCCGTTGTTGGCTTCCGCGACGACGGCGATGTCGTCCTCGGTCTCGAGGACCATCTCGAGGCCGCGGCGGAAGAGCGCGTGGTCATCCGCGACGACCACGCGGATGGCGTCAGACTGCTGTCCTGGGTCGGTCATGCGTTCCTCCGGGCAGGCTGCTCGCCGTAGTAGCCGGGCCCCCCGAGCCACCGTACGGGTTCGAACGAACGAGCACGGGCGCCCCCGGTAGCACGATGGTACCTGATGCGGCCCGTCCCGGGGTCAACCGGGATCGGCGGCCTCGATGAGGCCGAACGCGCCGTCACGGCGCCGGTACACCACGCTGCAGCGGCCGGACGAGGCGTTGGTGAACAGGTAGAAGTCGTGGCCGAGCAGCTCGAGCTGCCAGGCGGCGTCCTCGGGCAGCATCGGGTTCAGCGGGAAGCTCTTGCGGCGGACGATGCGTGGCACGTCCACCTGCTCGGGCTGCTCCTCCACGGCGGCCTCCGCTCCCGCGGTGGGGCCCGCCGTCGCCGGCCCGGCCGTCGGCTGCCCTTCCGTGGCCTGCCCCGCCGGGGCCCGCCCGCGCCGCCGGCTGCGATCCACGAGCCGCGACTTGTACCGCGCGAGCTGGCGTTCGAAGCGGTCGACCGCCACATCGACCGCCCCTCGGTGGTCGCTTGCGACGCCTTCGGCCCGGATGTGGTGCCCCTTCGTGCGCGCGGTGACCTCGACCACTGCCGGCTCCGCGATCCGCGGGTTCGCCTCCTCGCTGAACACCATCTCCACGCCGAGCAGGCGGTCGAAGAAGCGCGTCGCGTGCTCCACGCGCGACACCGCCTCCTCCTTCAACCGGGCCGGGACCTCGCAGTTCTTCGCTTTCACGATGATGTCCACACGACACCTCCTCGTGCGACGGGGCCGACAACGACGAACCCCGGCCTGCACGGGCCGGGGTCGGGTGCGGATGCGGGCGGGGCGGCGTCCGGCACGACGTGGCTGTCGGGCTGGCCGAGCCTCGTCACGGTCGCCTTTCCTCCGAGCGTCCTCGCCCGCATCCTGAACCTCCTGGGTGCCACGTGCAAGGGGGCGGAGGACCCGCTCTCGGGCGCCGATGGTCCCGCGCCGCGGTCGCCGGGCGCGCCTCCCCCGTGTGGCGGCGGGATGTGGGACACTGGCTGGCGTGGAGCTGCGACAACTGCTGCGCGTGGCCGATCCGCTGGTGGAGCGGGACCAGGATCTGCGGCGCTGGCAGCGGGAGTTCGTCGACGCCGTGCCGATCGCGCGGGTCGAACCCCGCCAGCCCCACACCGTCGTCGGCGTGGTCAAACGCATCCGCGTGGACCCTGGCCGCTGCGTCGAGGTGACGATCGAGGATGGCTCCGGCGAGCTCACCGCTGCGTGGCCCGGACGCTCGACGCTGCGCGGCGTGGAGCTCGGCTCGGCCCTGCGGCTCACCGGGACGGTGGCCGACGACGGCGGCGGCCGCCGGCGGATGCGGACCCCGGCCTGGTCTCCGGTGAGCGAGCCGTATGCCTGACAGGGGGTCGACCCCCTGCGGTGGCCGCCCGGACGGGGCCGGCGGCAGGCGTGGGCGGCGCGGACGTCAGGTGCGGCGGATGAGGGCGGCACGCAGCGCGTCCTCGCGGCCTTCGGGCACGAGGGCCAGGATCTCGTCACCTTCGTCGAGCGGCGTGGTCGCGCGGCAGGGCACGACCCGACCGGCCCGCAGCAGGCACAGCAGCACGATGTCGTCGGGCAGGGCGAGGTCCTGGACTCTGCTGCCGACGGCCAGGGACTCGTCGTCGAGGCGCACCTCCATGAGGTGGGCGCCGCCCCGGTCGAGGCGCAGCAGCGAGATCACGTCGCCCGCGATGACCTCCTCCTCCACGAGCGCGGTGAGCAGATGCGGGGGGCTGACCGCGAGGTCGACCCCCCACGCGTCATCGAACAGCCACTCGTTGGTCGGGTGGTTGACGCGCGCGAGCACCCTGGGAACGGCGAACTCCTGCTTGGCGAGGAGGCTGATCACGAGGTTGTCCTCGTCGTCACCGGTGGCAGCCACGACCACATCGACGGCCCGCAACCCCGCGCCTTCGAGCACGTCGGGGGCGCAGGCGTCGCCGATGACGGTGCGCAGCCCCTCGGTCGGCACGCTCTGCAGCGCCTCGGGCGACTTCTCCACGATCGTGACCTCGTGTCCGCGCTGGACGAGGTCCACGGCGAGGTAGCGCCCGATGTTGCCGGCTCCGGCGACGACGACCTTCACGCCGGCCCCAGTGCGAGGGCGGCCACGGCGCTGCGTGCTGCGTCCAGCGCGTCGCGGCGCACCGCGAGGTGCACCTGATCGCCGGTCTCGAGCAGTCCGCCCTCGGCGGGGACCGCCGTGCGCCCCTCCCGCGTCACCGCGGTGAGCACCATCTGCCCCGGCACGTTCAGGCTCGCGACCGCTGCGGCGTGGACCCCGCTCGGCACCAGGTAGGAGGCGAGCACGACGTTGCTGGGGCCCGGGCCGATGCTCCCGACGAGGCGCTCCTCGGGCGGTGAGAGCGCCCGCTTCACCTCGTCGACGGTCCACTGCGCCGCGGCGATGGTCATGATGCCGAAGCGCTCGTAGATGATGGCCCGCGCCGGGTCGTAGATGCGCGCGACCACCCGTTCGACGCCGTAGTGCTCGCGGGCTGCGCGCGCGGAGACGATGTTCGAGTTGTCCCCGCTCGTCACCGCGACGAAGGCCTGCGCACGGCGGATGCCGGCCTGTTCGAGGGTGCCCCGGTCGAACACGACGCCGTGCAGCGCCTCTCCGGTGAAGTCATCCCCGAGGCGGTGGAACGAACGGCGGTCCTTGTCGATGATCGCCATCGTGTGGCCGCCGGTCGTCAGCTCACGCGCCAGCTGGCTGCCCACGCGACCGCAACCCGCGATGACCACGTGCACGAGTGCTCCTTGTCGGGGCGTCCTGACAGCCCTCTACGATACCCATCACGATCGGACACGGCGTCTGCCGCCTGAGCGCGGGGGCGCGCCACGCGCAGGAGGGAGGCTCGTTGCCAGGCACCCGCGTGGCCCTGCAGCGCCTGCTCCTCGGGCGTCTGCGGGGGAGCCGTGAGCTCAGACCCCAGCTGCTGCCCAAGCGGTTCGCACTGCCGACGTTGTCCGCGGACCCGGTGTCGTCGGTCGCGTACGCCTCGCAGGAGATGATGCTCGTCCTCGTGCTCGCCGGCGCGGGGGCCCTCGCCCTGACCACGCCGTCGTCCGGGGCAGTCGCGCTGCTGGCTGTCCTCGTCGCGGTGAACTACCGCGGGCTCATCCTGGCCTATCCGAACGGCGGCGGCGCGTACCAGGCGGCGCGCGAGGGCCTCGGCACCGGGGCCGGTCTGGTCGCCGCCTCCGCGCTGCTGATCAACTACGCTCTCGTCGCCGCCGTGTCGGTCGCGGCCGCGGCGGCAGCCATCGTGAGCGCCGTCCCAGAGCTGGCCGGCTACCGCGTGGCGCTCGCACTCGTGCTCCTCGCCGCCGTGACGCTGGCGCACCTGCGCGAAGTCCGCCGGGGCGGGCTGGTGTTCATGGTTGCCACCTACCTCTTCTGTGCGCTGCTCGCGGTCCTCGTGCTCACCGGCCTCGTCCGCTGCGGCCTCGGGGTCGGCGGCTGTCCCGCCGCACCGTCGGCGGCTGTCGAGCCCGCTGCAGTCGAGGCGCTGACCATCGTGCTCCTGCTCCGAGCGTTCGCGCTGGGCGCCGTCGCGCTCGCCGGCCTCGACTCGATCACCAACAGCGTGAACAGCTTCCGCTACCCGCGCAGGCGCAACGCGGCGCTCACCCTGGCCATGATCACGGCGCTGTCCGCCACGCTCTTCCTCGGGGTGAGCTATCTCGCGTCGGCGACCGGGGTGGTGCCCCAACCGGATGGGCCCCGCACCGTGCTCGCGGAGGTGGCTCTGGCGCTGTTCGGCGAGGGGGTGGGCTTCTATCTCGTGCAGGCCGCGACGGTCGCGGTGCTGCTCGTCGCCGCGAACATGGGCTACGCGGACTTCCCCCGTCTCGCGTCCGTGCTGGCCCGGGACCGTTGGCTGCCCCGGCAGTTCCTCGCACACGGCGACCGACTCGTGTTCGCCAACGGGGTGCTGGTCCTGACCGGAGCCGCTGCGGTGACGCTGGCGCTCTTCGGTGCCAGCGTGACCCGGCTCGTCACCCTCTACGTGGTGGGGGTGTTCGGCGGCTTCACGCTCGCCCAGGCCGGGATGGCCCGCCGCGCACTGCGTCGGCGCGACGGCAGCTGGCAGACGCCGGCGGTGCTCAACAGCGTGGGTGCGGTGCTCACGTTGACGGTCGTCGCCACGGTCGTGGTCACACGGTTGACCGCAGGCGCATGGCTCGTGCTCGCGGCCGTGGGCGCGCTGACGCCGCTGTTGTGGGCGGTCAACCGCCACTACCAGGACGTCGCCGCGCGCCTCCGGCGGGATCTCGCCGAGCCGCCCGCGCCACGGCCCAACCACGCGCTCATCCTCCTCGACCGCGTCGACGAGGCGGCGGCGCGCTCGCTGTCCTACATCGTGTCCACCCAACCGGCGAGCATCCGGGCGCTCGGAGTGCCCCTGCCGGGCGCCGACCTGGAGGCGCGCTGGGCCGCGCTCGCGCCGGAGGTGCCCCTCGAGGTGCTCCAGGGGGCCGAGGAGCGGGGAACCGCCGACGCCCTCGTCAGCGCCTTGCACGCCCGTGCGCGGCAGCACGGTCCCGACGAGTTCACCACCGCAGTGATCCCGGAGACGCTGTCGCGCAGCTGGTGGGACCAGCTGCGCGAGCATCGCCTCGCGCTGCGGCTGAAGGGCAAGCTCCATCAAGCCGGCAGGGTGGTGGTGACCGACGTGACCTCCCCGGTCGGCGGCCCCGGCCCCTACACCCTCGAGGAGCCTGCCGAGCATCACGTCGTGGTGCTCATCGCGGCGGTCAACGCGGCCGCGCTACGGGCACTGTCCTACGCCGAGACGTTGCACGGGTCCACCGTCCGGGTGCTGTCGGTGAGCCTGAGCCCGGATGGCAGTGCGGACCTCCGCGACCGCTGGCAGGACTGGGGCCTGCGCACGCCGCTGGAGATCATCGACAGCCCGTTCCGCAGTCTGTCGGCCACGGTGCGCGCCTACGCGCGCGGCTTCGCGCCGGACGGCCGCCACAGGATCGTGACGTGCGTGCTGCCGACCTACCGGGTCCTGCATTCGTGGCAGATGCCGCTGCACAACCAGTCCGCTCGGCTGCTGCGCAGCGCGCTGCTGTTCGAACGCGGCGTGGTGAGCACGTCGGTCCCGTACGCGCTCGACCCGACGGCCGACGACGACGCCGGCCCGGCGGACAGCGCTGCCGCCCCGCGGGATGCACATGACCCGCGCCTGCCCCACAGCCCCTGACCGCACTCCGCCGCAGGCACCGCCGCCCGCGCCTGTCCCACAGCTCCTGACCGCACTCCGCCGCAGGCACCGCCGCCCGCGCCCGCACGGGCTCACCCGTCGTACGGCGCCACGGCGGCGAAGGTGGCGACCAGGACCCGATCGGCTCCCGCCGCACGCAACGCTGCGGCGGCTGCGGACGCGGTCGCGCCGGTGGTGCGCACGTCGTCGACGAGCACCACCGCGGCGGGGACACGCCTCGGGGCCACGAACGCGCCGGCG
>SKPY01000377.1 GCA_007119305.1 Nitriliruptorales bacterium | reverse complement strand
CGTCGAGGCCCACCTGCTCGGCGAGGCGGTCCACCACGCCTTCCATCGCGAACTGCGCCTGGTTCGCGCCGAAGCCGCGGAACGCGCCGGCCACCGGGTTGTTCGTGCGCACCGTGACCGATTCGACGTCCACAACCGGGGTCCGGTAGGGGCCGGTCGCGTGGCCAGCTGCGCGCTCGAGGACCTTCATGCCGACCGAGGCGTAGGGCCCGGTGTCGCCGATGATGCGCGCCTTGACGGCGGTGAGCCGACCGTCCTCGTCGCAGCCCGCCCAGTACTCCATGCGCATCGGGTGGCGCTTGGGATGCAGGAGGAGGCTTTGCTCACGGGTGAGCGTGCACTTGACCGGCTTGTCGAGCAGCCAGGCCGCCAGTGCCGTCTGGGCCTGGTTGGCGAGGTCCTCCTTGCCCCCGAAGGCCCCCCCGTTGCTCACGAGCTCGACGGTGACGTGCGCTGTCGGCACGTCGAGCACCGCGGCGATCTGGTCGCGGTCGTCCCAGACGCCCTGCCCCCCCGAGTACACGTAGAGGTGACCCTCGTCGTCCGGGACCGCGAGCGTGGACTCCGGTTCGAGGAACGCCTGCTCGACCCGCTGGGTGGTGAACACCTCGTGGAGGGTGTGCGCCGACGCGGCCAGCGCCTCGTCGACGTCGTTGCGGCGGTAGGCCGAGCGCGCGAGGACGTTGCCGTCCTGACCCCACACCGCGTCCTCGGGGTCGTCGATGGCCGCGACCATGTCGGTGATCGCGCGGTGGGGCTCGTAGTCGATCTCGATCGCGTCGGCTGCCGCCCTGGCCTGCTCGCGCGTGTCGGCGACCACCATGGCCATGACGTCGCCGAGGTAGGAGGTACGTCCGCCCTCCGGGATGAACACCGGCCAGTCCTCGTGGATGAGGCCCACCCGCAGCGCACCCGGCACGTCGGCGGCGGTGAGCACCCGCACCACCCCCGGCATGGCCTCCGCCGTGGTGGTGTCGATGCGCAGCACCTCGGCGCGCGCGTGGTCGGCGAGGCGCACGAAGCCGTGGAGCATCCCGTCCACGCGCAGGTCGTCGATGAAGCCGTGCTCCCCGAGCGACAGCTGGCCGCCCTCGTAGCGGGCGCCGCGGGAGCCGATGCCCTTGATCGGGCAGACCTGGGCGTCCTCGCCGGAGGCGAGCAGGTCGATCGCGTCGAGGATCTTGAGGTAGCCGGTGCAGCGGCACAGGTGCGCACCCAACCGGCGGCTCGCGGTGTCGCGGGTGAGCTCGGGGCCGTGCTGGTCGAGCAGCTCCTTGGTGCGGATCACGATGCCGGGCGTGCAGAACCCGCACTGCAGGGCGCCGGTGGCGGCGAAGGCGTTGGCCAGCCGGTCGCGCTCGTCCTCGGGGAGGCCCTCGAGCGTGATGACGCTGCGGTCGGCCACCTTCTCGACCGCGGTCTTGCAGCCCAGCACCGCCTTGCCGTCGATGAGCACCGCACAGCACCCGCACTGGCCCAACGGCGCGCAGCCATCCTTGGGCGAGGTGATGCCGAGCTCGTCGCGCAGCGCCGACAGCAGATGGGGGTGCTCGCCGGCGACCCGGGTGCGGACACCGTTGAGCAGAAACTCGGTCATGCGAGGAGGTTCCCCTGCCTTCAACAGTTTGTCAAGCCGTGTACGGCACCGTTTGTGCCAAGGAACCTACCCGGGATGGACAATCCCGATACGCTCGATGCAGCAGCCTGACGCGGCGCAGGCGACGGGAGGGCACATGGACGGCACGCCGGAAGCGCTCGCCGCTCACACGGCCGAGCGGCTGCCGCGCGAGTGGCAGCCGCTGCTCCGCGCCATCCGCCCGCTCATCGAGGCGTGCGGTGCCACCCTCGTCGACCAGCAGGGCAACGTGCTGCTCGGCGCAGGCGCCCGCGGCAGCCGGGAGGTGCCGCTCATGTGGGAGGGGCGCCTGATCGGCATCGTGCACCTGCCTGATCTCCACGACGCGCTCGACCGTCTCGTGGCCGACGTGGAGGAGCAGCTGGGGGGGCCGCTGCGCGACCTCGGACGGGAAGAGAAGCAGCGCGCCGTGAAGATGCTCGACGAGCGCGGCGCGTTCACGCTGCGCAAGGCCGTCGAGGACGTCGCCGACGCGCTCGGCGTCTCCCGCTTCACCGTCTACAACTACCTCGGCCGCAAGGACGCTCCCGAGTGAGCGCGCACCGGCGCGGGGGCGGTCACTCCACCGCCCCGAGCACGAGCGCCAGCAGGGCCATGCGCATGGCGACCCCGTTGAACGCCTCGTTCCAGTAACGAGCGTGGCGCGTGGCGTCGACGTCCGGGGGCAGCTCGTCCATGCGTGGCAGCGAGTGCAGGATGATCGCGCTCGACTTCGCCTGCTCGGCGAGGAGCTGGCGCGTCACCTTGTAGCGGTCAGGCGTGACGCCCTTGTCCGCGCTGGCCTCTTCGCGCGACTTCGTGTAGTCCGCCTGGACGACGGGCTCCATGTAGATCACGTCGGCGTCGGCGAGCGCGTCGCGCACGTCCTCGACCTCGCGGTAGCGCACGTTGCGCTGCTCGATCTCCGCCTTGAACTCGTCGAGCAGCGACATCTCTGGCGGCGAGACCACCACCGCCTCGGAGTCGAACTGGGACAGCGCGTACAGGATCGAGTGCATCGTGCGCATGCGCATGTCGCCCACGCACAGGATCGACAGGCCGTCGAGGGTGCCGAGCTCTGCGTGGATGGTGTAGAGGTCGGTGAGCACCTGTGTGGGATGCTCCCCCCAGCCGTCGCCGCAGTTGATGATGGGCACCGACGCCCAGGCGGCGGCCTCGCGGGGGGCGCCCTGCTGGAAGTGGCGCATGGCGATCACGTCGCCGTAGTACTCCAGCATCTTCATCGTGTCCTTGATGGACTCCTGGTAGAAGTCGCCGGCCCGCGTCATCTTCGCGTCCGAGAAGCCGAGCACGTGGCCGCCGAGCCGGTGCATCGCGGCCTCGGTGGCCAGGCGCGTGCGGGTGCTGGGCTGGTAGAAGGCGGTCAGCAGCGTCTTGTGCGCGAGCAGGTCGGTGTTGCGGCGCTCGAGGGCGTGCGGCTTGAGGCGGTCCGCCACGTCGAAGACGTGGCAGTACTCGCCACGCTCGAAGTCGGCGAGTGACAGGATGTCGCGTCCGACAAAGCTCCTCATCGGGGTCCTTTCCGTCGTGCGGGGTTCGGATAGGGTTGCGCGGCGACCAGGTGCCCGCGCGCGCGGTGGCCTCGTACCATCAGGCAGGCCAGCACGCGGGCGCGCGCGACCGAAGGAGAGCCGGGGATGGCGCTACGTGCCGAGTTCACCGTCGAGCCCTTCGTCGAGGGCCGCCCAGGCCAGCACGTGCAGGCCGCGGTGGACGCGCTGCACACGGCGGGCTTCGAGGTGGAGTTCGGCCCGTTCGGCTCGGCCATCAGCGGCGCGGAGTCCGCCGTCGTCGAGGCGGTTGCGGGCATGATGCAGGCGGCACTGGCCGCCGGCGCCACGCGCGTGTCCTTGCAGGTCGAGCACATCGCCGGAGCCTAATTGACAAACTGTTGAGCACACAAGGCGGGGTGTTCCGTCCGCGCCCGTGGCAGGACGCGGGCGCCGTCCCGGCGGGACCCCCAAGGGCAGCCGCTAGTATGCGCCTGCAGTTGACATTTTGTGTCAGTCATGCCCGGAGGTCGTCATGCGCAGCTCGCCGCCCCTGCTCGTCCGCAACGCGCTGGTGTTCGACGGCGTGCGCGACGAGCCTGAGGTCGGCGACGTCCGCATCGGCAACGGGCACGTCGCCGAGGTGGGTCGCTCCCTGACGCCCGGGGAGGACGAGGAGGTCGTCGACGGGGACGGGCTCGCCCTGGCGCCGGGCTTCCTCGACATGCACAGCCACTCCGACCTGTACACGCTCGTGCGCGACGAGCCCGACGCCGCACCGCTCGGTGATCGCCCCAAGCTCCTGCAGGGGGTGACGACGCAGGTGTTCGGCCAGGACGGGATCTCGGCGGCGCCGCTGCGCGATGACGACCTCGAGGCGTACGGGCGCTACATCACCGGGCTGAACGGGTTCCTCGAGCCGAAGCACTGGACCTGGCGCGAGTTCGGCGACTACCTCGCGGCGCTGCGCGCCACGTCGTCGACGCGCGTGGCAGGGCTCGTCGGTCACTCCACGGTGCGCCGGCTCGTCATGCAGATGCAGGCCCGCCCCCCTTCGGAGCGCGAGCTTGACCTGATGCGCGACGCGGTCGACACCGCGCTGCGCCAGGGCGCCATCGGCCTGTCGACCGGCCTCGTCTACGCCCCCGCGGCCTACGCCGACACCGAGGAGCTCGTCGTGCTGTGCGAGGTCGTCGCGCGTCACGGCGGGCGGCTGTTCATCCATGTGCGCTCCGAGAGCGACAAGGTGCTCGAGGCCACCGAGGAGGCGCTGGAGGTCGCCCGGCGCACCGGGGTGCACCTGCACTACTCGCACATCAAGACCGCCGGCAAGACGAACTGGCACCGGGCCGAGCGCATGCTCGAGATGATCGACGACTACCGCCGCCACGGCGTCGCGGTCACGACCGACGTCCACCCGTACACGGCCGGGTCTACGACCGCCAACGTCCTGCTGCCCCCCTGGGTGATGGAGGGCGGCATGGACGTGACCCTCGTGCGCCTCGCCGACCCCGCCGTGCGGGAGCGGTTGTACCGCCAGGTCACCGAGGACACCACCACCTGGGACAACTGGTGGGCTTTCTCGGGCGGCTGGCAGGGGCTGTGGCTGTCGGGGGTGGCCCCCGGGTCGCGCAACGAGCACCTGCGGGGGCGCTCGATGCAGGACATCATCCTCGAGGCCGGCGTCACCGACCCGTTGAGCCCGTGGGGCTTCGACGTGATCTGGGATCTGCTCATCGCCGAGCGCCTCCAGGTGTCGCTGATCAGCTTCAACAACGTCGAGACGAACGTGGCGAAGTTCATGGCCCAGCCCTACTGCTCGATCGGCAGCGACGCGCTCGTCAACGCCACCGGCAGCCCGCACCCGCGCCTGTACGGCACCTTCCCCCGCGTGCTCGGCCGCTTCGTGCGGGAGCTCGGCACCCTGTCGCTGCCGGCGGCGGTCAACGCGATGACCGCGCGGGCGGCGGACGTGCTCGGACGCCCGAAGCTCGGACGCATCGTCCCCGGAGCGCCCGCAGACCTGGTCCTGTTCAACCCCGCGACGATCATCGACCGGGCCACCTACGAGGAGCCCCGCAGGCCGCCGGTGGGGGTCCACCGTGTGCTGGTCGCCGGGCGCACGGTCGTGCGCGACGGCGAGCTGACCTCCCACTCGGCCGCGGCACCCGGCGACGAGTCGGCTCCGCCGGCCGCGGAGGAGCCACCCGCCGAGACTTGACCGAATGTTGACGGTTGCCTACCTTCCACGGCGTCCGATAGTCGCGCGGGCTGGAGGCGGTCGGCATGGGGATCCAGGAAGCGTTGCGGCGGCGGCGCAGCAGCGAGCCCGGCATCGGGTACCCGTGGTTCAAGCGCGAGGACGTCGACGGGTTCTTCGCGCTGTTCCAGAACAACCTGGCGAACTTCGCCCTCATCGCCATCCTCATGGCGGGCATCGGCTTCCCCGCCGACATCATCTTCACCCGCATGATCCCCGGCGCCGCGGTCGCCGTGCTCGTCGGCAACCTCTACTACGCGCGCATGGCCCGCCGCCTCGCCGAACGCGAAGGCCGCACCGACGTCACGGCGCTCGCCTACGGCATCTCGACACCGATCCAGTTCGTCTACACGTTCGGCATCCTCGCGCCGGCCCTGGCGATCACCGACGACCCCGAGCTGGCATGGCGGATCGGGGTCGCGGCGGTCATGGTCGGTGGCCTGATCGAGATCCTCGGCGGGGCGATCGGCCCGTGGATCCGTCGTAACCTGCCCCGCGCCGCGATGCTCGGCGCGCTCGCCGGGGTGGCGTTCACGTTCATCGGCGGCGAGATGTTCTTCAAGACCTACGGCATGCCGCTCGTCGGCAGCATCGCGCTCGGCATCATCCTCGCCGGGCTCGTGGCCAAGGTCGTGTTCCCCGGCAAGATCCCGGTGACGCTCGTCGCCATCGTCTTCGGCACCGTCCTCGCGTACCTGCTAGGCCGTGCCGAGCTCGACGCCATCGCCCGCGGCGCGGAGACCGTCGGCTGGTACCCGCCGCTGCCGACCATCGCCGGCTTCGAGGGGTTCGGTCAGCTGTTCGGTCCCCACAACGCGCTGCTCGCGGTCATCGTCCCGATCGCCATCTACAACTTCTTCGAGACCATGAACAACGTCGAGGCCGTGTCGGCGCTCGGCGACGACTACAACGTGCGGCACGCGCAGATCACCGACGGCGCCGGCACGATCATCGGCGGGCTGTTCGGCGGCGTGCTGCCCACCACCGTCTACATCGCCTCGGTGGGCACGAAGGAGATGGGCGCCGGCCGCGGCTACTCCATCACCAACGGGATCGTCTACGCGCTCGCCGCCACGTTCGGCCTCATCGCCGCCATCGCCGAGATCATCCCCCTGGCGGTCATCGCGCCCATCCTCGTGTTCGTCGGCATCGTCATGATCGGCAACGCGTTCACGACGATCCCGGCCCGCCACGCGCCCGCCGTCGCGCTCGCGATGATCCCCTACCTGGCGAACTTCCTGAACACCCGCTTCGGCCAGGCGGCGCCCGACGCCATCGCCGACATCTCCCCTGCGGTCGTGCCGATCGCCCAAGGGGCGCTCATGACGGCCATGCTGTGGGGCGCGGTGGCGGTGTTCATCATCGACCGCGAGTGGTTCAAGGCGGCGATCGCCGCGCTCGTGCTCGCGCTGTTCGCCACGTTGGGGATCATCCACGCCCCCGAGCTCACGCTGCTCCACGAGGCAGCCCGTGAGTTCGTGTACGGCTACCTGATCCTCGCGGTGCTGTTCGTGGGGTTGAAGTTCACGACGCGGCCGCTGTCGCTGGATGAGCGCACGGAGCGCGGGATGCCGATCCACCCCGACAGCTAGGCGCGACCGCTGGCCGTGCCTGCCCTCGGCGCTGGGATGGCCCGGCGGTGGAGCGGACGTGCGGGGCTCTGGGCCCCCGGATCTGCTCCACCGCCGGAGCCACCCCGCGCATTCAGGGAGCCGGCGGTCCCGCCAGGCCGGGACGAAGGTCCTTGACACTTTGTTGAGCGCGTGGCTTCCTGTCGCGGTGGACTGCGGCAGCCGCGTGACGAAGGAGCAGTGCGCATGGGGCGTGAGAAGGTCGTCATCGCGATCGGCGGCAACAGCCTGATCACCGACCCGGCCCACCAGTCGCTGGAGGACCAGTACCTCGCCGCCGCGGAGACCGACCACCACATCGCGGAGCTGGTCGAGCAGGGCCTCGACGTCACGATCACGCACGGCAACGGCCCGCAGGTCGGCTTCAACCTGCGCCGCTCGGAGCTGTCGCGCCACGAGCTCCACGAGGTCCCGCTCGACGTGTGCGGCGCTGACACCCAGGGAGCCATCGCCTACCTGCTGCAGCAGAACCTGGTGAACGACCTGCGTGCCAGAGGCATCGACCGCGGCGTGGCGTCGGTGGTGACGCAGGTCGAGGTCGATCCGCACGATCCGGCGTTCGACCACCCGACGAAGCCGATCGGGTCGTTCATGGGCGAGGCCGAGGCCGCACGACGGCGGGAGGAGGGCTGGGACGTCTTCGAGGACGCCAACCGGGGCTGGCGCCGGGTCGTGCCCTCCCCGCAGCCGCGCCGCATCGTGGAGATCGACGCGATCCGCCACCTCATCGCCGGTGGCTTCGTCGTGATCGGGGTGGGGGGCGGCGGCATCCCGGTGGTGCCCGACGAGGAGGGCAACCTGCGGGGCATCGCGGCGGTCATCGACAAGGACCTCGCGGGCGCGCTGCTCGCCCGCGAGATCGGGGCGGATCTGTTCCTGATCTCGACCGCCGTGGAGAAGGTCGCCCTCGGCTTCGGCACCCCCGACGAGGAGTGGGTCGACCACCTGTCGCTCGCCGACGCCAAGCGCTACCTGGCGCAGGGCACGCACTTCGCGGCGGGCAGCATGGCGCCGAAGATCCAGGCGGTCATCGAGTTCCTCGAGGCGGGAGGGATCGAGGCGATCATCACCGAACCGCGCTGCCTGCAAGCAGCGCTGGAGGGCAGGACCGGGACGAGGATCACGCACTGAGAGGCACGACGGCCCAGCGGCGCCCTGCGCGGGGACGGCGGGCCTGCACCACCGGCTGACCGGCGCGCCAGCGCACGTCGGCCAGGCGCCCGTGCTCACCAGACAACCGTAGGAGGAGCCCGTGAGCAGCACCGCACCCCGCACCGAACCGCTCTACGACGTCAACGAGCTGCCCCCGCTGAAGAAGGCCGTCCCACTCGGCATCCAGCACGTGCTCGCGATGTTCGTCGGCAACGTCGCGCCGCCGGTCATCGTCGCGGGGGCCATCGGGGCGGCGACCGGCGAGGCGGCGTTCCTCGTGCAGGTGGCCCTGCTGATGGCGGGCGTGTCGACGCTGCTCCAGGCGCTCGGCGTCGGCCCCGTCGGCGCCCGCCTGCCGGTCGTGCAGGGCACGAGCTTCGCGTTCATCGCGGTCGCGATCCCGCTCGCGCAGAACTTCGGGCTGTCGGCGGTCTTCGGGGGCGCGCTCGTCGCGGGAGTCGTCCAGATCCTGCTCGGGACCTCGTTGCGCTGGCTGCGCTGGCTGTTCCCACCGCTGGTCAGCGGCGTCGTCGTGCTCGTCATCGGGGTGAGCCTGCTGCCGGCAGGGATCAACTATGCGGCCGGCGGGGTCGGGGCCGACGACTTCGGCGCGCCGGTGCATCTCGCGCTGGCGGGCTTCGTGATGCTCATCACGGTGGTCATCAACCAGTTCACCCGTGGGTTCTCGAGCGCCGCGGCAGTCCTCATCGGCCTCATACTCGGCTACCTCGTGGCGCTGCCGCTCGGGCTGGTGGACTTCGAGCCGATCGCGGAGGCCTCGTGGGTGTCGTTGCCGATGCCGCTCGAGCTCGGGATGACCTTCCCGTTGACGGCGGTGATCGGCATGTCGATCGTGGCGATCGCGAGCTCCATGGAGACGATCGGCGACCTGTCGGCCATCACCCGCGGCGGCGCCGGACGCGACATCACGCACCGCGAGCTGTCCGGCGGTGTCATGGGTGACGGCGTCGGGACCGCCATCGCGTCGCTGTTCGGCGCCATGCCCAACACGTCGTTCAGCCAGAACGTCGGCCTCGTGGCGCTGACCGGGGTGATCAGCCGCTACGTCGTGGCGCTCGGCGCAGGCGTGCTCGTCCTGGCCGGCCTGCTGCCGAAGCTCGGGGCCGCGGTGGCCACGATGCCCCCAGCGGTGCTCGGCGGGTCCGCGATCATCATGTTCGCGATGGTCGCCTCCGCGGGCATCAACATGCTCGCGAGCACGATGCTGACGCGGCGCAACCAGCTCATCATCGCGCTGTCGATCGGCCTCGGCCTCGGCCTCCAGGCGGTGCCCGACGCCGTCGCCGTCTTCCACGAGCAGGTCCGCCTCCTGCTCGAGTCCGGGGTCGTGCCCGCGGCGGTGCTCGCGGTCGTGCTGAACCTCGTGCTGCCGAAGTCGCACCCTGAGGAGGCCGGCCGGATCGTCGCGCCCGCAACGAAGACGCGGACGGAGCCGCCTGCCCCGGAGCCCGGCAGCTAGGAGCACGCTGCTCGACACGCCTGGAGCCGGCCGCAGTCACCGGTCGGCTCTGGGGCCCCCACCCAAGGAGCCACCATGAGCGCGACGACCCCCGGTCTCGTCTGCGGCCACCATCACCTGTACTCCGCGCTGGCGCGCGGCATGCCGCCACCGCCGCGCACCCCGCAGGACTTCGGGGAGATCCTCGAGCTGATCTGGTGGCGGCTCGACGCCGCCCTCGACCTCGAGATGATCCGCTGGTCCGCGCTGCTGGGGGCCCTCGAGGCGCTGGAGCAGGGCACGACGGCGATCGTGGACCACCACGAGTCCCCCAACGCGATCGAGGGCAGCTTGTCGGTCATCGCCGACGCCTGCGCCGAGGTCGGCGTGCGCGTGGTGTGCGCGTACGGGGTGACCGACCGCCATGGCAGCGCCGGCGCCCGGCAGGGCCTCGAGGAGAACCGGCGCTTCCTGTCCGAGGGGGGCCGTGGGCTGGTGGGCATCCACGCGGCCTTCACCTGCGAGGACGCGACCCTGGAGGCCGCCGCCGGGCTCGCCGCCGACCTCGGCGTCGGGGTGCACGTGCACGTCTGTGAGGGCACCCAGGACCGGGAGGCGCCGAGCCGGTTGCGCCCGCTCGCCCGCGAAGACTGGCTGCTCGCGCACTGCGTGCACCTGCCTGAGGACCCGGGACTGCCGGGCACCATCGCCCACAACCCGCGCTCGAACCTCAACAACTCCGTGGGCTACGCACGGCCCGTGCGGTTCGCCAACCCCGTGGTGCTCGGTTCGGACGGCATCGGCGCGGCGATGCTCGACGAGTTCCGGATGGCCTACGTGTGCCAGCGCGCCGACGACGTGACGGCCTCGCCGGAGACCGCGTGGGCTTGGCTGGAGGGCGGCAGGGCGCTCGTGCCCGAGACCGAGCGCGACGAGGTCACCTGGACCTATGACCCCATGGACCCCTGGCACCTCGCGTTCACGCCCGGCGTGCGGCCGCGGCGGGTCGTGGTCGACGGCGAGACCGTGCTCGAAGACGGTCGCCCGACGCGCGTCGACGCGGACGAGGTCCGCGCCAAAGCCGCGGAGCAGGCCAGGCGCCTCCACGCCCGCCTCTGAGCGCGGGCGGTCAGGCAGGTCAGCGCCGCGCGCGGGTTCGCCTCTGAGCGGGCTGGCGGTCAGGCGGGTCAGTTCAGCGTGCGGGTTCGCCTCGGCCCGCGTGTCGCTGCTGCGCTGCTGACGTGCTGAGCCTCAGCGCTGCGATGCGCAGAGCTGGCGGGCCCGCGTCTCCGACTCGACCGCGTGCCCGGTGAGGTTGCGTGGCGCCCCTGCCTGCAGCCGTGCAAGCGTCCCGGGCCGGGCTCGCGCCACGCAGCAGACAGGCAGCGCACAGGAGGTTTGCACCCCCCAGGCGAGTTGAACACGAGGTCGCACCGTCACGGGCTAGCGGCGCAGCGCCGCCGCGGACCTAGGAGGGGGCCATGCCGGAGGACATGCCGGAGTTCGATCTCGTAGCGGTCGACATGGCCGTGATCATCGGGTTCACCGCGGTGGTGCTGTTCATCGGGTTCTGGGTCGGCCGCAAGAAGCGGAGCTCGGAGGAGTTCCTGCTCGCCGGTCGCGGGATGGTCTGGCCCCTCGTCGGCTTCTCGCTGATCGCCGCCCAGTTCTCCGGCAGCCTCTACCTCGCCCTCGCCGGGGGTGGCTACGAAGAAGGGGTCGTGGTCTGGAACTACGAGTGGATGGCCACGCTCGTCCTCGCCGTCTTCGCGCTCCTGATCCTGCCCTTCTACCTGCAGACGAAGATCACCACGGTCCCGGAGTTCCTCGAGAAGCGCTACGACCGGCGCGCCCGCAAGACGTTCTCCGCCTTCACGGTGTTCACCGGCATGTTCATCGACGCGGCGGGCGCGATGTTCGCCGGCGCGATCGTCCTCCAGCTGGGTGTGGCCCGACACCCACATCATGGTGCACATCCTCATCATCGCGCTGCTCGGCGGGATCTACGTGATCCTGGGCGGGCTCCAAGCGGTGATGATCACCGACACGATCCAGGGCCCGATCCTGTTCCTGGCCGGCGCGGTGATCTTCGTGATGGCGTTCGCCGACTACGACTTCCAGTGGGCCCTGCTGCCGGAGCTCGCAGGCGACGACGGGTGGACGGTCGTCCGGCCGCCGGGCGACGAGTTCCTGCCGTGGCCGGGCCTGTTCACCGGGGCGATCTGGCTGAGCTTCTACGTGTGGGTGACGAACCACATGGTCGTGCAGAAGGTCCTGTCCGCCAAGAGCATCGACCACGGCCGCTGGGGGGCGCTGTTCGCCGGCCTCATGCAGCTGCCGCTGCTCATCCTCGTGATCTTCCCCGGCATCCTCGCCCGCGACGTCTTCGAGGAGCTGCCGGAGCCCGACATGGCCTTTCCCGCGCTGATCTTCGAGTTCCTGCCGGTCGGCCTGCGCGGCTTCGTCGTCGCGGCGCTCATCGCGGCGCTCATGTCGACGCTCGACTCCGTGCTGAACGGGTCGGCGGCCCTCGTCGTGAACGACTGGATCAAGACGTCGCGCCGTGAGTTCACCGAGCGGCAGCTGTTGTTCATGAGCCGCGGATTCGTCGCCCTCTTCATGGTGGTCGCCATCCTGTGGGCGCCGGTGATCACGACCTTCGACACGCTCGTCGAGTTCTTCCAGTCGTTCCTCGGCTACGTCACGATGCCGCTGGTGGCGGTGCTGCTGGGCGGCATCTTCTGGAAGCGAGCGACCTCGACAGCAGCGTTCGTCACGTTCGCCGGCTGGCTGCCGCTGGGCATCATCGCCTTCTTCCTCACCGAGATCTCCGATGTGATCGAGATCCACTTCCTCTACGGCACGGGGATCATGTTCGCGGTGAGCGTCAGCACGTTCGTGGTCGTGACGCTGCTGACCCAAGCGCCCGCACAGGACAAGGTCGAGAGCACCACCTGGTCGCGGGACGTCTGGCGCACCGAGAGCAAGGAGCTCGCCGGCAAGCCCTGGTACCTGAACTACCGCTACCTGGCCATCGCGCTGTTCGTCTTCACCATCGCCATCGTCGTCCCGTTCATCTAGGAGGCACGAACCGAAGTTCCCTCGGTCCTCGTCGTGCGGGAGCCCGCCTAACCGAGCCTGCGCAGCCGCGTCCGGGACCACGAGCTGGCCCCCTGCGCGCTCAGGCGGACTTCGCCGCGCGGTTCTCGATGAGCATGGGTTCAGCGCCGCACACCGGGCAGGCCCAGTCGTGGTCGGCGTCCGCGCCGGTCGGGCAGTAGAACCAGCGCTCACAGTCCTCGCAGTGACCCCAGATGTCCATGGTGACCCCTCGTGGCGCGTGGTGCGGGCGGTTCGTCGGCGCGCCGGCAGGGACCGGAGCGGCGTGCTGTGTGGCCAGTCACGATGACGGCCTGGTAGCGCGGGCGCTCCCCCTGCCGGGGCGCGGTCCTGCGCGCTTGCTGGTGCAGTCCCTGCAGTCAAGCGTGGCCCGCGAAGGCTTGTCCACCGGTCGAACGGTCAGGGTCCACGGGAACCGCTTGCCGGCTACAGGGCGGCGACGATCTGCAGGATGCCGACGATGATGAGGTAGCCCGCCACGATGTAGTTGAGGATGCGGGGAACGATCAGGATGGCGATCCCGGCGATCAGGGAGACGATCCCCCAGATGAGCAGGTTGCCGCCGGTGACCTCGATCTGGGCCAGGACGGGAGCGATGGCGAGCATGACGGCCTCCTTTGCGCTGCTTGGTCGCTGCCACGGTGAGTTCCCGCTGCTCGGCGTTCTCACGCCACGCGCGAGCCTACGCGGGATCAGCACCGCCGGATCCAGGCGCTCCTACCGCTGCGTTGGGTCTGGAAGGGTGACGCACGCGGGTAGCGGGAGGCGCGGCTCGTTCGCCTTGCCGCCCTGGCTGTGCGCCGGGCGTCGGTCAGTGCACGATGGCCGTGGGCCGCTGGCCGTGTTGAGCGAGCGACGCCGCGACGCTGCCGAGGACGAGGGCGGTGACCGGACCCCGCCCGCGTGAGCCGACCACCACCAGGTCGGCGTCCTCACGGTCGGCGACCTCCAGCAGCGCCACTCTCGGGTCCCCCTCGGCGAGTGCCACCCGATAGGGGACTCCGCGGTCGCGCAGAGGTTGGGCCCACTGCTGCACGAGATCGTGCTGGCCGGGGGCACCGGGCTCAGGCCCCTGCTTGGCCCGCGAGGGCAGCGCATGCGCGACCACGACCTGGGCACCGGCGGTGTCCGCCACGGACGTCACCCAGTCCACGGCGCGTGCCGCGCCGGCCGACCCGTCGACCCCGACGAGGATGGTCGCAAGCCCGCTCGAGTACGCGTGGCGGCCGTCGCGCAGGACCACCACGGGGCAAGGCGCGAACTCGCAGACCTGGCGGCTGACCGAGCCGAGCAACAGGCCCTTGAAGCCGCCGCGTCCGCGCGACCCGACGACGACCAGCGCGACCCCGTCCAGCGCGGCCTTGAGGAGCGCCGGCGCCGCCGGGCCGCGTGCCACCTGGAGCACCACGCTGCCACCCTCGGCGCCGACCTCCTCGGCGACGAGCTTGCCGAGCCGCTCTTTGACGAGCTGGTCCATCTGCTGGGCGTCGGGCAGCACCGCCCGTCCCAGCTGCACCACGGTGTCGGCGGGGTACTGCCATGCCCACAGCGCCCGCAGCCCGAGACCCAGCGCAGCGCCGAGCCCTGCGGCCCAGCGCAGCGCGGCCCGGGAGCCCTGAGAACCGTCGATGCCCACCAAGATCTTGGCCATGACCGGCCCCTTCCGCTCGACGCGCGGCTGCCCCTCGGCCCCTGCTGACAACATAGGAAGCGTGCCTGCGTCCGGCTACGGCCGAAGGTCACCCTCCAGCAGAGCGAACGGCCTCGCCGGCAGCGCGACCGCCTCGGCGGCAGCGCGACGGCCCCGCCTCGCCCCAGCTCCCCATGCGGGCGCACAGCGGTCGTCGACCAGCGGGTCGTATCACGGTCCCGGCCGGCGCAGGTAGTCGCCGAGGTCGGCGTTGTACAGCACCTCTTCGGTTGTGAGCTTCGCCCAGGGTGAACCCTCGTCGTACCAGGTCACCGTCGTGGTGAGCGGCAGCCACCGCCCGTCGAGCTCGCCCCACGCGCTGGCCTCGTTGATCCACAGGACCTTGCCGGCCCCCGTGTCGCCCTTGTGGCGCATCGACTCGAAGAGCCGCAGCAAGCCGCTGTCGGGATCGAACCGCGCGACGAACGTCTCTTCGTGCTCACCGGACGGCACGACCAGCACCGCGGCGTGGTCGTCCACCGGCTCCCAGCGCACCCGCGGGTCGGTCACCCACACCGACGGCATCCAGATCGCTTCGGCCCACAGCGCGAGGTTCTCACCCTGATCGACTTCCGGGCCCTGCATGACGCCGAACGGCAGCTCGAGACGGCCCGTGCCAGCGATGAAGGTCTCGTGGACGGTGAGCAGCCGCAGCCCGAAGATCGTGGTCTCGATGTGGTGGCGGTAGTCCCGTCCGCTCGCGTGGGCGAACCGGAAGCGCACCGGCAGCGTCACGCCTGCGACCCGCATCGTGCCGCGCCCGGAGATGATCGCCGTGTCGATCACCGGGATCTGCTCGCCGTACAGCTGGCGGTAGAAGCGCGCCACTGGTGCGGGCAGGTCGTCGGGGAGGTCGACCGTCTGCGGGGCGCCTGGCAGCAGCCCCACGGGGGGCAGCGGGCGCGGCGTGATCCGCAGGCCGAGCCAGGCGAGCAGCCCGAGCGCCGCCAGGCCGCCGACGACAACGCCCAGGGCCTTCATCAGCTGCGCGCGCATAGCCACGACCTCGTCCAGCGGCGACAACGGCGGGACCGCTCGCTCCGTCTCCACGGTCCGAACGGTCCCAGCGCAGCGTAGGCTCGAACGCACGGGCGACATCAGCTGGCGCTGGGCGCCGTAGCCGCGCTCGCCTACCTGCCTGGCAACATGCTCGCGCGGCGGCGGGTCGATCGCAGCCCCCGGTCGCTGCTGCTTGCGTCCGGGCTGGCGATGGCCGGCAGCGTCGTCGTGTTCGCAGGGGTCCGGCCGTCGCTGACCTGGTCTGCGGCGGTGTTCGCCCTTCTGGGCTTTCGCGCCGGCATCCGCACGTTGACCGGCAGCGCGCTCGGGCTCGCTGTCGCGGGCGACGACAAGGTGGGGGGCATGGGCCTGCGCAGGGACAGCGCTCCGGGCCCGCGTAGCGCCGGTGAACGGCTCAGCGCCCGCGCGCCGGCACTGGGTTCTGGTGGTGGTCAGGGGCGGGGTCGAACCGCCGACCTTCCGATTTTCAGTCGGACGCTCTACCAACTGAGCTACCTGACCGGGCCGGGCTGGTTGTGCGACCGGCCGGGGTCCGCAGAGCCCGGCCGGGTCGAGTGCCCCTCTGGCGGGGCGTGTCGCGGAGCTGACGGGATTTGAACCCGCGACCTTCACCTTGACAGGGTGACGAGCACTCCTAGCTGCTCCACAGCTCCAGGTTGTCGAGTTCGTAGGCCGTGCAGGACTCGAACCCGCTCCGCCGGATTAAAAGTCCGGAGCTCTACCCGTTGAGCTAACGGCCCAGCGCCACGGTAGCAACTCCGATCCCCATCCGGCGGGCAAAGTGTAGCCGGGTCGGCCCGTGTGCGCGACCCGGCTACCGGTCGCATGCCGCACAGACGCCGTGGACCACCAGGTCGACGTCCTCGGAGACGAAACCGTGGTGGCCCGCGAGGTGGTTGCGGATCTCGGCGACGAGCTCGCCCTGGTGGTGGTCGACCCGTCGGCAGACGCGGCAGTGCAGATGCACGACGTCGTCGTCGTGGGCGATCTCCCAGTAGCCCCGGCCGTCGCCGACCTGCACCTCGTTGGCCAACCCCAGCTCCCCGAGCAGGGTCAGCGTGCGGTAGACACTCGCGAGGTTGAAGTCGGGCACGATGTCCACGACCTGCTCGTGGATCTCCTCGGCCGACAGGTGGCGCTCGGCCCGCCGCAGCGCGTCCCAGACCAGCTGTCGCTGGGGCGTCATGCGGTAGCCCTCGGTCCGGAGCCGGTGCGCGACATCCATGGCGCCATCATGCCCGATCCGCGCGGGTGCGGGCGGCGCTCCCGTCCGGCGCCACAGGTGCGAGCGGCTGCCGTCCGGGTACAGTCACAGCTGTGGCACGACGCCGGTATGAGCTGCGCACGCACCTCGACGAGGACACCCTCGCCGAGGTCCTGGCGCTGATCGACGCGACGACCGAGCTCGAGGGACACCGGCCCGTCGGCGAGCACAAGTACGCCCACCTCAAGGTCGGCGCCACTGACTGGACCGGGGTGCTCGCCTACGAAGACGACATGCTCACCGGCTACGCCCACACCCGTTGGAGCGGTCCCGGTGAGCGGCCCCGCATCGCGGTCGAGGTGGTCGTCCACCCGCAGTCCGATCAAGCCGCGATCGCGGAGCGGCTGCTCGGGGAGGCCCAGGCCGTGCTCGCCCGTGCCGGCGGGGGGCTGATGTGGCTGTGGGTGCACCGCGTGGAGGATCCCGACACGACCGTCGCGGCGAAGCTCGGCTTCGCCGTCCAGCGCGAGCTGGCGTTCATGATGCGGCCGTTGAGGCAGCCACCCGACGTGCCGCCGCTGCCCGAGGGCATCACGCTGCGGGCGTACCGGGAAAGCGAGGACGACGAGGCGTTCCTCGCCGCCAACAACGCGGCGTTCGCGGGCCACCCCGAGAACGGTGACTGGGATGCCGCCACCTTCGCCGCGCGCCGCGCATTGGCGTGGTTCGACCCCGCCGGGCTGCTCATGGCGTGGCGGCGCGAGCCGGACGGCAGCGAGCGCTGTCTGGGCTTCCACTGGACGAAGTGGCACGGGCACGACTCCGAGGAGGTACCGGCGCACGAGCCGGTCGGAGAGGTGTACGTCCTGGGCATCCACCCGGACGCGCAGGGCCTCGGCCTGGGGCGCACCCTCCTCGAGGCCGGCCTCGCGCACCTGTACGAGCGGGGCTGCCGCCTCGCGGTGCTCTACGTCGACTGCGCGAGCACCGGCGCGGTGGCGCTGTACGAGTCCGCCGGCTTCGAGCTCACCTACCGCGAGGTGTGCTACGAGCGAGCGGTCCCACCCGCTGTCGACGCCGGTCCGGAGCTCGAGCGGCCCGCGTAGCTATGGCCGTCTCACGTCGGGGTGTCGGGCTCGGCTGCGCGTGGCGGGACGTTCGGATCGAGCTTGTAGCCCACCCCCCGCACCGTGCCGATCAGCCCCTCGTGCTCGGCACCGAGCTTCGCCCGCAGCCGGCGGATGTGGACGTCGACGGTGCGGGTGCCGCCGAAGTAGTCGTAGCCCCACACCTCCTGGAGCAGCTGGCTGCGGGTGAAGACCCGCCCGGGGTGCTGCGCCAGGAACTTCAACAGCTCGAACTCGCGGAACGTGAGGTCGAGGGGATGTCCGCGCAGACGGACGACGTAGGTGTCCTCGTTGATCGCCAGGTCACCCACGCTCGCGGCCCGTCCGGAGCGCTGGTGCCCGGCGCGCTCGGCTGCCAGACGCAACCGGGTCTCCGCCTCGGCCGGCTGCGCGCCCGGCAGCAGCCAGTCTTCGAAGCCCCAGGTGCCCTTGAGCGCTGCGAGGCCGCCCTCGCCGATGACGACGACGACGGGGACGCCGGTGTCAGCGGCGGCGACGACCCGGCAGGTCTGCGCCGCCTGTGCGAGATCGGCCGTCGCGTCGACGACCACCACGTCCGCACGGGGGGCCGAGGCGACCCCGGCGGGATCGAGCGTGCCGGTGACGAGGTCGTGGTCGAGCAGCTCCAACGCCGGCAGCAGCCCCTTGCCCCCCTCGGGCCGGGACGTGAGCACCAGCACCTGCACGGAGCATCCTCCTCCCGGCCAACCACCCCACGAGCGCCACCCCGCCGACCAGCGTAACCCAGCCGCAGCCACCCTCCGCGGCGGCCGCCCGCGCGGCGGCCCGCAGCCGCCTACCCACCGCCCGCTACCCTGGGCGCCGCCGCAGCGAACGAGAGGACCGTGCGTGACCACCACCACCGAGGACTGCCGGCCCGAGCAGCGCGGCCCGCTGCGGCGCCTGCTCGACCTCTGGGGCTTCGTGCCCGACTTCGCGGCCGACCACGAGGACGTGGCCCTGAGCACCCGCGACGGGGTACGGCTGTCCGGCAGCTACCTGCCGGGGCCGCCCGCACCGCCCGGGGCGTCCCGGCCCGCGGTGCTGCTCGCACACGGGTTCGCCGGCCACCGGCGCAAGCCCGCCTACGCACGCCTCGCGCAGACGCTCGCCGAGCGCGCGGCCGTGCTGACGCTGGATCTGCGTGGCCACGGCGAGTCCGCCGGGCGCTCCACCCTCGGTGACCGCGAGACGCACGACATCCGCGCCGGCGCTGCGTGGCTGCGCCAGGCCGGCCACGACTGGGTCGCCGTCGTGGGGCTGTCGATGGGCGCCACCGCTGCGCTGCGTGCCGCCGGCGCGTCGCCCCCCGGCATGGCCGACGCGATCTGCGCGATCAGCGCTCCCGCCGAGTTCGTGCGCAACGGCACGCCTGCCGTCCGGGCACTGGAGCGCACGATGACGTCGACGACGTGGCGGCTCCTGGCCGAGGCCGGCTGCCGGGTCCGCATCGCCCGCGGGTGGGGCCATCCCGCCCCGGCGCTCGACCTCGTCGGGGCCATCGCCCCCGTGCCGCTGCTGCTCGTGCACGGGCTGGACGACCACTTCTTCGGCGCCGAGCACGCCGAGCGCCTGTACACCGCGGCAGGCGAGCCGCGCAGCCTGTGGATGGAGCCGGCGGGGTTCGGACACGCCGAGGACGGCCTCACCGGCCCGTTCCTCGACCGCCTCGCCGACGCGCTCGAGGCGGTGCGGGGCCAGGGCACGTGGCCTGGCAGCGCGCTCCCGCACACACGCTCCGCCGCCTGACGGGCAGCCGTGCCGGCTCGGAGGCGCTCGCGGCCATGATCGGCAAGCCGTGCCGCCTCGGAGGCGCTCGCGGCCACGGCTCAGCCGAGGTCGGGCCCGCCCTCTGCCAGGTCGCGGAGCAGGTGGTCGTCCCCGGCGCCCTCGAGATCCTCGAAGTCGCCGATGAGCTGATCGGCGAACCAGCCGGCCTGCGTCTGGAGCTCCCAGCGCTCGTCCTCGGACAAGCCCACGACCTCGTTCAGCCGGGTCGCGAGCAGGTCGACGCCCACGACCCGCACCGTGCGCAGCAGGTCACGGACCTCGTCGAGGGTCGCGTGCCCGTGGCCGCTCACCACTGCGCGCACCCGCCTCCAGGAGCGCTCGTCCAGGTCGCTCTGGGCGATGAGCGCCACGATTGCCTGCAGCGCCGCGCGGACCGCGGCGCGTGCGCGCCCCACCGCGTCGGGCGCCCACCCGGCAGCGGCCGGGAGCAGGTCGGGCCAGCTGTCGACGACTGCCTGCTCGACGTCGGGCAGCAGGGCGGTGGCGGTCGTCGCGAGGGTCCGGCGCCGCTCGATGTCCATGCGCTGCATGCTAGGCGCTGCGACACTGGGCGGTCCGGGACGAAAGGTGAGGTGGGTGACCGTACGAGTGCGGCTGTTCGCGGCAGCGCGTGAGGCCGCGGGGGAGTCCGAGACCGCCGTGGCGGCAGGTCCGCTGCCGCAAGTGCTGGGCGCGGTGCAGGAGCGCTACGACGAGCGCTTCGGCAGGGTGCTGGAGGTCGCCTCGGTGCTCGTCGACGGCACGCACGTCGAACGCGGCGAGGAGCTGCACGTCGCCGACGGGAGCGAGGTCGCGATCCTGCCCCCGTTCAGCGGTGGGTGATGCGCGCCGTCGCGGGCTGGGCACCCGCACCCGATCCGATCCGTACACTCCAGCCGATGGCGCAGGTGGTCGGCCCTCTCGTGTTCACGGGCGCGGTCCTCGCGATGCTCGCGGTGGGCCCGGTGGCCCTTGCGGTCGTGGTGGTGATCGGCGCGGCGCTCGCGCTCGCGGACCTGTCGGCGCTGCTCGGGCGCGTCGGCGCCCGGCCGGTGCTGCCGGTGGCGGCGCTGCCCGCGCTCGTCCTGCCCGTGCTCGTGGCCGTCGTTGGCGCTGACGACCCGGCACGCGGCTGGACGTGGTTGGGCGGCGTGTTCGCGGTGGTGGTCGTCGCGGGCTTCGCGCTCGTGCTGGTGTTCGGCCGTCGACACGGCGTCGTGCATGCGCTGGGCTCGACGTTCGCGTCCGCGCTGCTCGTCGGCCTGGGAGCCACGAGCCTGGTGCTGCTGCACGGCCTGCCGGAAGGCGCCGTCTGGCTGCTGAGCCTCGGCGTGCTCGCCGTGGCCGCCGATCTGGCCGGTCCGGTGCTCGTGCTCGCCCTCGGCCGCCGGGAGGTCGCTGTGTCAGCCCTCCTCACGCTGCTCGCGCCGCTGGGCGCGGTGGCGGTCGCTGCGGTCGTGCTCGTGGTCACCATCGGAGCGCCGCTCGAGCCTGTGGTCGCCGCGCTCCTCGCCGTCGCGGTGGTCGTGACCGCCCTCGGGGCCGACCAGCTGCGCCGGAGCCTCGTGCTCGACGCCGGCGGGGAGCGCCGGGGCGCCGGCGTGGGCACCGGCGGGCT
>SKPY01000042.1 GCA_007119305.1 Nitriliruptorales bacterium | reverse complement strand
TGCCCACGTCGTTGCCCTGGCGCATCCCCTGCGTGGGGTCGTGGTGCTCCCAGAACAGCCTGAGGACCTCGTCGTAGCCGAGCACCGCCGGGTCGAACACGACGCGGACCACCTCGGCATGCCCGGTTCGGCCGCTGCAGACCTCCTCGTAGGTCGGGTTCGGCGTGAAGCCGCCCGCGTAGCCCACGGCGGTCGTCCAGGTGCCCGGCTGCTGCCAGAACACCCGTTCCGCACCCCAGAAGCACCCCATCCCGACCACGGCCTCCTCGTAGCCCTCGGGGAAGGGCGGGGTGAGCGGGGTTCCGAGCACACGGTGGCGCTCGGGCACCGCCAGGGGGCTGTCCCGGCCGGGCAGCGCCGAGGCCGCGTCCACCATGCTGGTCTTGGCGTGCAAGCCGAACACGTGCCCTCCTCGTCGTCGCAGTCCCCTCGACGGTAACGCGCGTGCGGCTCCTGTGCTTCCCGCCCCGGCGCGTGCACACCGCCGCGGACGCGGCCCGCCAGTCCGGAGGTTGCAGGCTATACCCTGGGGGGTATGGTAGTGACGAGCTACCGACCCGCCGACAGCAAGGATTGACCGACCATGGATGTGACGAGCATCAGGACGCCCGGCCTTGGCGACGCGACCTACGTGGTGGCGCACGAGGGTCTGGGCATCGTGATCGACCCGCAGCGCGATGTCGCCCGGTTCGAGCGCGCGCTCGCCGACGCCGACGTCGAGCTGCGCTACGTGCTCGAGACGCACATGCACAACGACTACGTCTCAGGCGGCAGGGGCCTGGCCGAGCGGCACGCTGCGGAGATCGTCCTGCCCGCGGGCAGCGGCGCCGCCTTCGACTTCACCCCCGCGTTCCACACCGAGGACCTCGAGGCCGGCCGCGGCCTGCGCATCCGGCCGCTGCACACCCCGGGCCACACGCCCGAGCACGTGAGCTACCTCGTGCTCGTCGACGGTGAGCCGGTGGCGGTGTTCAGCGGCGGCAGCCTGCTCGTCGGCTCGTCCGGGCGCCCCGACCTGCTGAGCGCGCCGCAGGCCGAGCCGCTCGCCCGGCTGCAGTACGTCTCGGTCAACCGGCTCGCGGCCCTGCCCGACGAGGTCGGCCTGTACCCCACGCACGGGGAGGGCTCCTTCTGCACCGCCAGCGGTGCCGGGCGGACCGTGTCGACCATCGGCGACGAGAAGCGCACGAACCCCGTGCTCGCACAGCCGGACATCGAGGCGTTCGTGAAGCACACGCTGGCCGAGCTCCAGCCCTGGCCCGCGTACTACGCCCACATGGGCCCCGCCAACGTCTTCGCCCCCACCGCGCTCGACGACGCTGACCTCACCGCGCCCGCGCTCGCGACCGCCGACGTCGCCGCGCGCGCCGGGGATGTGGCCGTCGTCGACGCCCGGCCGCGCGAGCGCTTCGCCGCCGGGCACGTGCCGGGCGCGCTCGGGATCGAGCTCTCCGAGCAGTTCGGGGTCTGGGCAGGCTGGGTCCTGCCGTTCAACGCCCCCGTGCAGCTCGTGCTCGACCGGGACCAGGACGCCACCGAGGCCATCGTCCAGCTCGGGCGCATCGGCTTCGACGCGATCGAGGGGATCCTGTGGGACTTCGCTGCCTGGGAGCCCGCGGGTCACGCCGTCGAGCGCTTCCGGCGCGTCTCCATCGCGGACGTCGTCGCCGCGTTCGACGCCGGCGAGCAGCCGCAGCTGCTCGACGTCCGCGCTCCGGGCGAGGTCGAGGCTGAACCGCTGCCCGGCGCGATCCACGGCTACGTGCCCGATCTCGTCGACGGCGTGCCCGCAGAGCTGGACGCCGCACGGCCCGTGTGGGTGGTGTGCGGCTCCGGGTTCCGCTCCGCGATCGCCGCGAGCCTGCTCGCCCGCCAGGGCTTCGAGCCGGTCATCGTCGACGGCGGCGGCGCGAGCGAGATCAACCAGGCCCGCGCCGCCTGATCCCTAGCAGCCCGTGGCCGGGCGGCCCCCGCCCGGCCACTGCGTTGCCCTGTTGTCCGCACCATCACAGAGGAGGTACCACCCGTGTCCGACCACACCCGTACGCAGGCACGCACGCTGCCCGACCGCGTCGACCCGCTGACGCTCGCCGACCTGCGCGCCGGGGACCAGCCGCCCGTCCTGGTCGACGTGCGCACCCCGGCCGAGTTCGAGGCCGAGCACATCGACGGCGCGGTCAACATCCCCCTCGACACCCTCCAGCAGGACCCGGCGCGCGTCGCTGCCGAGCTGCCGGCACCCGCCGTGCTCGTGTGCCGCTCAGGCGCGCGCGCCGGACAGGCGCACGAGGCGCTCGAGGGCGCCGGCGCGACCGCGGTCCGCCCCCTCGAGGGCGGCATGCTCGCCTGGAACCAGACCTCGCAGGAGGTCGTGCGCGGCCGCCAGCGCTGGGACATCGAGCGCCAGGTGCGCTTCACCGCCGGCCTGCTCGTGCTCATCGGCGCCGTGACCAGCCTCGTGTGGCCGCCCGCGCTCGCGCTGTCGATCTTCGTCGGCGCCGGACTCGTGGTCGCCGCAGCGACCAACACGTGCGCCATGGGCATGCTGCTCGCCCGCATGCCCTGGAACGGCACCGCCGAGCGCTGCGACCTCGACGTGCTGCTCGGGCGCCTGCGCTGAGGCGCTGAGCCGCGCCCGGCCCCTGGCCTGGCAGCGGCGCGGGGAGGGCCAGCGCCGCGGGCCCTCCCCCCGTGGCCGCGCCGTGCCCACGCACCTGCGCTCGGGCCGAGGTGTCGGGCTCAGCCCCCGAACCAGGCGGTGAGGCGCTCGCGCTCGAACGCGAGCTTGGCCTCGAAGGCCTCGGCGCTCGGCGCGTCCAGGCTGACGGCGGGCTCCGGCTGCGCGAAGAAGTCGCCGCCGACCCGCGCGACCTTGCGGCCGGGGAACTCGAGGAAGCAGTGCCCGTGCCCGTCGAAGGCGGCCGGCTGGCCGTAGCCGAGGTCGGCCGCGATGTTGCGGGCCGCCACCCGGGCCTCGGCGTCGGCGAACACCCCCGCCTTGGGCAGCGCCGCGGTCGCCGTCGGCACGGTGGTGCAGTCACCGACCGCGTACACGCGCTCGTAGGCCGTGCGCAGGGTGGTCGGGTCGGGCTCGATCCAGCCGCCCGCCCCGGCCAGCCCGCTGGCCGCCACGACCGGCGGTGGCACGTTCGCCGGGATCGCGAACAGCTGGCTGAACTCGACGACCTCGCCGGTGTCGAACCGGGCGCTGCGGGCGGCGGTGTCGACCTGTTCGAGCCGGTGCTCGGTCCGCAGCCCGATGCCGCGCTCGGCGAGGGCGTCGGCGATCATCCGGCTCGCCTGGGGGCCTGCCACCGGCAACGCGCCCGGGCTCGGTGTGGCCACCTCGAGCTCGACGTGCTCGCGCAACCCGCGCGCCCGGAAGTGCTCGTCGAGCGCCAGCGCGGCCTCGAACGGCGCCGGGGGGCACTTGATGGGCTGCCCCATGACGCCGAGCAGCAGCCTGCCCGCGGTGAGCCGCTCGAGCGCCGCCTTCATGCCGTGCAGCGCCTGGAACGAGTACAGGTTGTGGGCGCATTGCCCGTCGAGCTGGCTGACGTGGTCGGGATGGTCCCCGGCGCCGAGCGCGACGAGGAGCGCGTCGGCCTCGAAGCGTCCGGCAGCCGTGTCCGCGGCGCACGCCTGCGGGTCGATGGCCGTCACCTCGGCCTGCACGAAGCGCACGCCGCGGTCTGCGAGCGTGCGCAGGCTGCGGCTGCCCTCCGCCAGCGACCGGATGCCGGTGAGGTCCCACAGCTTCGTCCAGCCCATCGCGAACGCATCGTCACGGGCGACGAGCACGACCTCGTCAGTGCGGTCGAGCAGGCCCCGCAGCTGCGTCGCCGCCGACAGCCCGCCGAAGCCGCCACCGAGGATCACCACGCGTGCCACTGCCGCCTCCTAGCGCGTCGGGTGCACCCCAGGGTTCTCGCAGCCTGGACGGCGGCGCGCAAGTACCGCACGCGCGGGCACCGAGGCCCGCGCCCGCCGGCGGCCGCTGACCTGGGGCTGCGCCTGCGCAAGCGCTGTGTCACGCGGAGCGGTCCGGTCGGCGCCTGCGCAAGCGCTGTGTCACCCGGAGCGGTCCGGTCGATGCCCGCGTGGGCCGGCCACGGCGAGACGCAATCGTCCTCTCGTGGCTGCGATGACGGCCACGGTCGCCGTGGTGACGACGCAGAAGGCGACCACGTCGCCGGTGGTGCTGCGTGGAACGAGCTCCCCGGCAGCGTTGAAGCCCGCGTGGGCGAGGATGGCGAGCAGGATGCTGCCGCCGGCGCCGTTGGCCAACCAGACGTAGAGCACGCCCAGCTGGACGAGCACGAGGTTGGTGAGCCAGAAGCGCACGGACCCGAGACCGAGCCCGTGCTGGTAGGAGCCCTCGATGAAGTACAGGGGCAGGTGCCAGGCGGCCCACAGCGCCCCGATCCCCAGCGCCGCCCACACGGGACGTGCCCGTTGCTGCCAGGCGTCCGACGCGGCGCCCCGCCAGCCTGGTTCCTCGACGAGACCCGCCGCCAGCGCGAACGCGACCACCGCGCCGACCGCGCCGACGCGGTAGTCGGGGACGGACGCCTGCGCTCCGGCCACGCCGGCCACGGCGGAGCCCAGCGCCGCGGGCGCCGCAGCCAGGGCGACGAGCGCGAGCCACCAGACCGCGGGGATCCCCCGCGGGTCCCAGACGCGCCGAAGGAAGTCGCGCCGGTAGGCAGGGCCACCGCGGCGCACCACCCACGCTGCACCCATGAGCGGCCCGAGCCCGCCCGTCATGAACAGCATGAACAGCACCGGCCCGGGAAGCTGGGGGAGCCACCGTGCGGCTGCCGCCGCGGTCCACCACAGCGACCACGTCCACGCGAACGTGAGGGCGAAGTACGCCAGGACGGGCAGGCGCCCTCGGCTGGTCGCACGGGCATCCATGCGGCGCATCCTCAGCGTCGCGCGCCTGGGGCACAACGTGCGGCGAGGGCTGTGGCGAGGCGCCAACGCCCGCCGATCGTCGGTGCAGCGCGACGCACCGCCTACGCTGGACCCTCAGATCCACGGCCGAGCACACCTGGACGCCGAGCCTCGGGTGGTGACGCCAGGAGGGGGGCCATGACGCGGAACCGCCGGTCGACGACGGTGGCGGTGGCGCTCCTCGTCGCGGCTGTCGTCGCCGCGACGCGGATACGGCGGCGCCGCGCGCATCCCACGGTGCGGCGGCCTCGGCGCGTGAGCGCCGAGGGCCGCCGGCCCGAGACGTCGACGCTCGTGGCCTGCGTCGGCGACAGCCTCACGGTCGGCCAGTTCAGCGCGGACTGGGTGGGCATGCTCGCCGACCGGCTCGGCCCGCATGGCTACGAGTTCGTCAACGCCGGGGTCAACGGCAACCTCGCATGGAACGTCCGCCAGCGGCTCGACGAGGTGATCGCGTGTGACCCGGACGTCGTCACGCTGCTGGTCGGCTCGAACGACGTCCTCGCAACGCTCAGTCCCGCACACGAGGCGCGCTACCGGAGGTACCAGCGCCTGCCCGAGCGGCCCACGCTCGAGTGGTACGACGAGAACGTCGCCCGGATCCTCGACCGGTTGGCGACCGAGACGCGCGCCCGCCTGGTCGTCCTCGACCTGCCCGTGCTCGGCGAGGCCCTCGACAGCGAACCGAACCGACGGGTCGAGCGCTACAACGCCGTCCTGCGCGAGCGCTGCGAGCAGCGGCGCGTCCCGTGCCTGCCGCTGCACCGGCGGCTGGCAGCACTGCTCCCGCGCGACCACCGCGCGCCGGCCTGGTCGGGATCGAACGGCCCCATGTTCGCTGCGGCCGCCAGACGCCTGCTTCTCCGTCAGGACTGGAACACCATTTCGGCGGCGCAGGGGCTGCGGCTGCTGACCGACCACATCCACCTCAACGAGACCGCCGCCGCGCTGGTCGCTGACCTCGTCAGCGACGCGCTCACGGCCCGTGTTCAGTCCCCCTCGTAGCGGCGTTCGAGGTCGACGACCACGTCGACCTCGTGCGCGACGCCGTCGACGCCGGCGACCGGGCGACATGGTCAGCCGGCCCGCCTACCGTGTCCGCCGAGGCGAACCGCTCGACCCATGCGCGGGCCATCTGCTGCTCACACGGGCCTGCCCGTCCCGGCGCAGATCGGAATACCATCGCAACTGACGCTGCCCATGAGCCGGTTCGACGGCTGCCGCGCTGCCGAGCTCTGAGTCCACCACCCCGGAGAGCTCCGAACATGCACCTCGACAAGATCCGCCGCTACCCGGTCAAGTCCATGGGCGGCGAGAACCTCGAACGAGTTGTGCTCGACGATCGCGGACTGGTCGGCGACCGCTGGTTTGCGGTCCGTGACGGGGACGGACGGCTCGCGTCGTGCAAGGACACCCGCCGATTACGGCGTCGGGATGCCATGACGCAGTTCCACGCTCGTACCGAGGCAAGCGGCGACATCCGGGTAAGCGATGGATCGCGCGCTCACCGTGTCGGTGATCCGGCCCTTGACGCGCACCTCGGGCAGGCGCTGGGCGCACCCGTCACTGTGGTACCGGAGGGCGACGTCCCGCACCAAGACGCCGGGCAGGTCTCCCTTGTCGGAACGGCAACGATCGCGTGGTGCGCGCAGGCCTGGGACGTCGACCTCGACGCGCGGCGACTCCGGCCAAACTTGGTGGTACGCACCGACGAGCCGTTCATTGAGGAAGCGTGGGTGGGGCGCCACGTCACGATCGGGCGGGCAGTGACCCTCCGCGTGATCGGGCGAGTGCCTCGCTGCCGAACCATTGACGTAGCTCAAGACGGCACGCATCCCCGACACCGGCTCCTGCCGCGGCTCGCCCAGGAACGTGACGGACTGCTCGCCGTCTACGCTGACGTAGTGTCCCCGGGCGCGATCATCGTCGGCGATCGTGTCGACGTGGGCGTTGGCGCGAACGGGCCGCACTGATGGGAGGCTGCGGACTCCGGGGG
>SKPY01000043.1 GCA_007119305.1 Nitriliruptorales bacterium | reverse complement strand
GGCGCAGAGGCGTCGGCCGGCGCAGACGGCTCGGCCGGCGCAGACGGCTCGGCGGGCGCAGACGCGTCGGTGGGCCTGGGCGGGCTGACCGTGCGGGACACCGGCCTGACGGTGTCGCGGCTCGCATCGTGGCGACCCTCGGTGTCCCCGCGTCCCGGCCATGCCGACGCGCCTGACCACGAGGCCTCCACCCGCTGCCCACCGGAAACGGTGGCGGGCTTGCGGCCGGGCCGCCCGCGCAGCACCCCGATGATCAGGAACACGGCCGCGAGCACGCACGCGCCGATGGAGGCGTACACGAAGCTCAACGGCTCGAGGTCGCCGATCTCGACGTTGGCCACCCCCAGCACGAGGGCCACGAAGCCCACAGCCACCAGCGCCATGCTGATGAGGATCACCGACGCACCACCATCCGTCGCACCACCGTCCCTACGATTGTCGCCCCGAGCCCGACCGGCACGCAACGGGCCGGGCAGGCTGCACGCGGGTGTGCGCGGTGAACCAGCCCCCGCCGGCCCGGCGCCGCACTCTAGCGGTGGGCAGGGTCAGCCGCCACGGGGCCAGCCCTCGGCCGCGCCCTCGTCCTCGGCCGCGTCGGGGGGCCCGTGTTCTGCGCCGCCAGCCCCCGGTTCGGGGGCGTCGAGGGCCGAGGGCCCGACGGCGGATCCCGCCGCGGCGGCAACGACCGGATCCGGCCCGTGCAGCGCGGCAGCGCTCGTGACGGCGGTCTGCGCCAGCCCTTCCACCTCGGCGGGCACCTCGGGCAGGTTCACCGCCTGCTCGAGCCGCTCGAGCTGGTACTCGATCGCCCGGCGCAAGGAGCTCTGGTAGCGGTCGCGGAACTGCTTCAGCTCCTCGATCGTGCGCGCGAGCTGTGCCGCCTCGGTCTCGAGGCGCTCGCGCTCCAGCGCCATCTCCTCGCGGGCGTTCCCGAGGACGCGCTCGGCCTCGGCCTGCGCCTCGCTCACGACACGCTCGGCCTCGGCTTGCGCCTCCTCGACCATCTGGTCGGCGGTGCGTTGCGCCGTCAGCAGCGTCCGCTGGAGCAGGTGCTCGGACTCCCCCGACGAGCTCCGGGCTTCCTCGAGCCGGCGGTGCAGCTCCTCGCGCTCGGACTGGAGCTCCGTCAGGCGCGCGACGACCCGGTCGAGGAACGCATCGACCTCGTCCATGTCGTAGCCCTTGAAGCGCTCCTTGAAGGTCTGGGCCTCGACGTCTTGGGGGGTCAGCGGCATAGCTGGTCACCTACCTAGATCGGGAAGAACGCGCAGACGAGGGGCCGCACCACCCACGCGATCAGCAGGAACACGATGATCGGCGAGAGGTCGAGCGCCACGCCGCCGAGCTGGAGCGGGGGGATCCGCCCGCGCAGCGGCGCGAGCACCGGGTCCGTGATCGCCCGCAACCCGCGGGCGATCGGCACGAGCGGCTCGGGCAGTGACGGGATCCACGACAGGATGATCCGTGCGATCAGCACGTACACGTACAGGCTGACGAGCAGGCAGAGAACATCACCGATCATCGGATCATGCCTGGTTGAAGAACCCGCGCTCGGACAGCCGGCGCCGTTCCTCGGTCGAGACGTCCAGCCCGGCGGGAGTGAGCAGGAAGACCCGGTCGCCCACCCGCTCGATGCGCCCGTCGAGCCCGAAGATGAGGCCGCTCGCGAAGTCCAGCATGCGCTTGGCGACGCTCTCGCTCGCGCCGGCGAGGTTCATGATGATCGGGATGCCCTGGCGGAACTTCTCGCCGACCTCCTCGACGTCGTTGAAGGTGGTCGGATCCGTGAGGTGGACCTGCCCGGCACCGACCCGCCGCTGATCGCCGTGCTCGTCGTAGGCGCCACGCTCGTCCCGGGGTGGGGGCGCCGGCTCGACGACCCGTGGCGACGCCGGCGCGATCCGGCGCACGTTCGACTGCTCGTGGCGCGGCGCCGGCTCATGCTGGCGCACGACCGGCTCGTCTTCCGGCGGCAGGTCCGCGTACTCGTCGTCATACTCCTCCACAAGGCCGAGGAACGAGAGCGTCCTCTTCCACATCGTCGCCATAGTTGCTCGCTTTCTGCCCTGGATGCCTATTGTGAGCCACTGCGGCTGCCCGCGTCGTCGGCCGCGCTGTCCTCGCGGGGGCCGAAGATGGCCTCGCCGACCCGGACGATCGTGGCGCCTTCGCGGACGGCGATCTCGTAGTCGTGCGTCATCCCCATCGACAGGTGCTGGACCTCCGGGAACCGGGCCCGGACTCCATCGCGCAGCTCCCGCAGCTCAGCGAACAGCGGCTGGGGGTCGGCCTCCAGCGGGGGGATCGTCATCAGGCCCTCACACGCGATCCAGTCCAGCGCACGGACCTTCGCCACGAAGCCGACCGTGTCCGCTGGGGCACAGCCCCCCTTGTCGGGATCCTCACCAACGTTGACCTGCACGAGCACGCGCTGCAGACGGCCTGCCCGGCGCGCGCGGTCGGCGACAGCCTCCGCGAGCTCGATGCGGTCGACCGAGTGGATGAGGTTCGCGAGCCCGACGACGTCCTTCACCTTGTTGCGCTGCAGGCGGCCAACGAAGTGCCAGCGCACCCCGCTGCCTACCGCCTTCGCCTTGCGGCGCAGCTCCTGCGCGCGGCTCTCCCCGAAGTCGGCGTGCCCCGCGCCGCGTGCCGCCTGGATGACCGCCACGTCGAACGCCTTGCTGACGGCCACGAGGGTCACATCCCTCGGGCTGCGGCCGGCTTCGACCGCGGCCGCCTCGATGCGTGCACGCACCTCGGCAAGCCGTGACGCGATCGCGTCCGCGGCGCTGTTGGATGCGCTGGAGCGCAGCGCGTCGTTGGGTCTGTTCATGGTCACCGGTCAGTGTAGGGAGGGGCCGGCGCTGCACGCGGGAACCCGCGCGATGAGCCCCGCCTGGCGCCCCGCGTCGGCGCCCCAGCCGGTCGTCGCGCGGTGGCTGTACCAGGTGTCGGACTCGCAGCGCGTGCACGCCTCGACCCGCTCGATGCGCCCGAGGCCGAGGCGGCGCAGCTGCGCGTCCGCGGCACGGGGCAGGTCCAGTGCAGGGGTACCCCAGGCTGTCGTGGCGCGGGCGGTCGGCTCAACGGCTGCGACCTGGTCGGCGAGCGCGCCCGGGACCTCGTAGCAGCAGCCGCCGATCGCCGGTCCCAGGAGCGCCACGAGCTCGTCGGGTGCGGCGCGCGTCGCGGCGCGCAGCGTCTCGACGGTGCGGCGCAGCAGCCCGGCCTCGATGCCCCGACGACCGGCGTGCGCGGCGGCGACCCCCCGGCCGGGGGCGGCGAGCAGCACGGGCACGCAGTCCGCCACGAGCACGACCAGGCCGACGTCGTCGGCGGTGGTCACGAGCGCGTCGGTGGCGGGCATTGCATCCCCGCGGCTGCGCACACCGCGGCCACGCTCCGCCGGACCCACCTGCATGACGCGGTCGCCGTGCACCTGCTCCATGAACACCGCTGCGTGCGGGGACAGGCCGACGAGCGCCAGCGCGCGCGCACGTGCGCGCGACGGGTCGCCGTCGCCCACCACGAACGAGACGTTGCCGACCGCCCGGTCGGTGAACGCCAACCGGATGGCCGGGTCTTCGGGCAGCGCTTGCGAGGGGCCCGCCCGCGTCCGGACCTGGGAACGTCCGCTTGCCGGCACGACGCTAGCGCTTCAGGAAGGACGGGATGTCGAGGTCGTCCTCGTCGTCATCGCGCTCGCCGCCCGCGGAGCGGAACAGCTCGTCCTCCTCATCGTCCTCGTCGAGGAGCGGGTTGGACGCCGCTGGCTCGCGCTGCGGCTCGGGTGCGGCGGGCGTCGCGGGTCGCTGCCGACTCACCGGCTGCAGGCCGCCCACGGGCTGGTGGGCGGCGGGTGTGTCGGCGAAGCCCGCAGCGATGACGGTCACCTTCACCTCGTCGCCGAGGCTGTCGTCGATCACGGCGCCGAAGATGATGTTGGCGTCGTCGTCGGCGGCGTTGGCGATCACCTCGGCAGCCTCGTTCACCTCGAACAGGCCGAGGTCGCTGCCGCCGGCGATGGTGAGCAGCACGCCCCGGGCGCCGTCGATCGAGGCTTCGAGCAGCGGCGAGCTGATGGCCATGCGCGCGGACTCGAGGGCCCGGTTCTCGCCGCGGGCCTGCCCGATGCCCAACAGGGCGCTGCCGGCCTCGCGCATCACGGCGGAGACGTCCGCGAAGTCGGTGTTGATGAGCCCCGGCGTCGTGATGAGGTCGGTGATGCCCTGGACGCCGTCGAGCAGGACGTCGTCCGCCAGCCGGAACGCCTGGAGCACGCTCGTCTCCGCGTCGGAGATCTCAAGCAGACGGTCGTTCGGGATGACGATGAGGGTGTCGACCTCCTCGCGGAGGTTCTCGATCCCCTTCTCGGCCTGCACGCTGCGGCGCCGCCCCTCGAAGGAGAACGGGCGGGTCACCACCCCGATCGTGAGCGCCCCGAGCCCTTTGGCGACCTCCCCGATGATCGGCGCGCCCCCGGTTCCGGTGCCTCCACCCTCACCGGAGGTCACGAAGACCATGTCCGCGCCCTTCAGCACCTCTTCGATCTCGTCCCGGTGCTCCTCGGCCGCCTTGCGGCCGATCTCCGGGTCGCTGCCGGCACCCAGCCCCCGCGTCAGCTCCCGACCGACGTCGAGCTTCACGTCGGCGTCGCTCATGAGCAGCGCCTGGGCGTCGGTGTTCACCGCGATGAACTCCACACCTTTGAGGCCGGCGTCGATCATGCGGTTCACGGCGTTCACGCCACCGCCGCCGATGCCGACGACCTTGATGACCGCAAGGTAGTTCTGTGGTGCCGCCACGGGGTCTCCTTTTCGTGTCGCTGCTCGCGCCGGGCCGCTGCCGTCTGGCGCGCCGGGGGCGAGCCTGCCCGGCCCACGCGCCATGACCGCGGTCAGCGGCGCCACGGCCTGCCTGTCGTTCGGGCAGCGCGCGTGGAGCCGGGGCCGCCCGTGGTCGGGCGGGGGGAAGCCGGCTCCAGCTGGACCCGCTCCGCGCACGTGCCTCACGGCCGTGCGCAGCGGGACTACTCTCACCCTCAAGTAGAGGGTTACAGTTATGTTAACCTCTTGCGCGGACACCTTACGCACGACGCTGCTCCGGGTCAAGCATCGCTCCTGATCGTTCGGACAGGAACAGCCCTGGCCACCCCCGCGCCGAGACCCGCACGCGCGCGCTGTGGGCCGGGCGCCGCGGCGCCCGCAGCCGAGTCATGCGGGAGGCAGGCAGGACGTGGTACGACGCAGCCGAGGACGTGCAGGACGCAGCCGAGGACGTGCGGGACGCACGGGAAGGCGCGGCGCTGGTCACTCGGTGGCCGGCACGATCACAGGGTTGTCGGGGATCCGGACGTCGAGCTCGGCCACGGCCTGCTCCCCCACGCGCCCGGACCCGGCGCGCAGCTGCTCGACCAGCAGCCCGATCACCCGGGCTTTGGCATCCACGCGCTCCGCGCTGCCCACCCGGACCCACACGTCGTCGGCGTCGTCGGCGATGAGCCGCCCGTCGAGGAGCATCCGGACACCATGCTGCCCGGACGCCTCATAGCGGACGACCCCAGCCCGCAGCGGTCCCGCAAGCTGCGCGTGCACGTCCAGGGCGGTGCGAACGGTCGGCTCGCGGACCACGGCTCCGGCCCCGGGCACCACGCTGTCGGGCGCGTAGATCTCGAGCAGCTCGTCGGCATCACCCCCGGCCACGACCACGCCGTCGGCGTCGACGAGCCAGGCCTGGTCGGCAGTCCGCAGGACCGCGACCGGTGTGCGGACCGCCACCGCGAGCACCACGGTGGACGGTGGCTGCCGGGTCACCTCGGTCGCGCGGACCCACGGCAGGTCCTCGACCGCGGCGGCGACCCCGTCGAGGTCCACGGCGAGCAGGCGCTGTCCGGGCACCACTCCGGCCACGCTGCGCACCGTCTCCGCCCGGTCTCCCCCCACCCCCTCGACGGTCACCTCCGCGACCGCGAACAACGGCGTGTAGGTCAGGGCGTAGGCCCCACCCGTCACGAGCACGGCCGCGAGGACGCTCGCGACCAGACGGCGCCGACGGCGTGCGCGCTCCTGCGCCACCGTGCGCCGGCGCTCACGGATGCGGGCGTCCATCACGCGGGTGGGGGCGCTCATCCGGCATCCTGCCCGAGCTCGAAGCCGGCCAGCTCGACCTCGGTGCGCAGCTGCACCCCGTGCCGGCGGGCGACCGCCGCCTGGACGTCACGGATGACCTGGTGCACGTCGGCTGCCGTGGCGTCAAGGTCGGTCACGATGAAGTTCGCGTGCTTCGTGCTCACCTGCGCGCCACCGACGCGGTAGCCCTTGAGCCCGCACGCGTCGATGAGCCGCCCCGCCGAGTCCCCCTCGGGGTTGGCGAACACGCTCCCGCAGGACGGTTGCGACAGCGGCTGGTGCTCGCGGCGCCAGCGGCGCATCTGCGCCATGTCCGCGGCGAGCGCAGGCGCGTCCAGGTGCCGCAGGCGCAGGCCCGCCCGGACCACCACCGCGTCCTCCGGCAGCTCGCTGTGGCGGTAGGACAGGCCCAGCTCGTCGACGCTCCAGCGCTCGACCGCGCCCCCCCGCGCGAGGCGGGCGACGTCGGCCCAGACCAGCACCGCGCGCATCTCCCCCCCGTGCGCGCCGGCGTTCATCCGCACGGCGCCGCCGACGGTGCCCGGGATCGCCACCCCGAAGGCGAGACCGCCCAGCCCGGCGTCGGCGACCGTGACCGCCAGTGCAGGCATCGGCTCGGCAGCGCCGACCTCGACGCGGTCCCCGTCGATGTGCACGCCGCGGAACCCGCGGCCGAGCACGACCACCACGCCGGGCCAGCCGGTGTCGGCGACGAGGAGGTTGCTGCCGCGTCCCAGCACCAGCCACGGCCGCTCGTGCTCGGCGCACACCTGCGCGACCGCCGCGAGGTCCGCCGCGTCCTCTGCGACGACGAACGCGGCGGCGGGCCCGCCGACCCGCAGCGTCGTGTGCCGGG
>SKPY01000112.1 GCA_007119305.1 Nitriliruptorales bacterium | reverse complement strand
TCGTGGGGCGTGTCGACCCGCGTCGTCGGCGCGCTCATCATGGCGCACGGCGACGACCGGGGGCTGCGGCTGCCGCCGAAGGTCGCACCGGCCGCGGCGGTGGTGCTCGCCGTGCGCGACGAGGCGCTCGAGGCCGCAGGCGACCTGCACGCGCAGCTGCGCGCGGCCGGGGTGCGCGCCCGGCTCGACGACCGCACCAACCTCGGGTTCGGGCGGCGCATCGTGGACTGGGAACTGAAGGGTGTTCCCGTGCGCCTCGAGCTCGGACCCCGGGACCTCGAGGCCGGGGTGGTGACCGTCGCCCGTCGCGACCGCGACGACAAGCAGGCCCTCGCCCTCGACGCGGTCGCCGAGGCGGTCCCCAAGCTGCTGGACGAGATCCAGCAGTCGTTGCACGACCAGGCGCTGGAACGGCGTGCGGCCGCCACCCGCGACGCCGCAGCGCTGGACGACATCGACGGGCCCGGGCTGTTCCGCATCCCGTGGCAGCGGGTCGGCGAGGCGGGCGAGGCCCGGCTCGCCGAGCGGGGCTACACGATCCGCTGCCTCGTCACCCCCGACGGCGGGGTGCCCGGCCCCAAAGGCGCGGGCGACGCGGAGCTGCTCGCCTACGTGGCGAAAGCCTACTGAGGGTCTGCCGACGCCTCCCGCGACCGGGGTTCAGGCCGTGGCGGGGGGCGGACGCTCGGGCTCGGCCGGCGCGGGGCGCCAGCCGGCCCGGGCGCGGGCCACGATCTCCTTGATCGGCAGGCCGGTGACGCGGGCCGCCGCCGCGCAGTCCTCGAACTCCGGCGCGACGTTCACGACCTGGTCGTCGAGGCGGCCGACCTTCAGCCGCACCGGCTGCCCCTCGACCTCGACGGTGACCCACTCCCGCTCCAGCGTCCACTTGTCGAGGAGGCGCTCGCGCACCCCCAGCGTGGTGGTCTCGCGGAACAGCACGCGGCGCAGCGCCGCGCTGCGCGCCGGCGGGGCGATGCACGCCAGCTCCAGCCCGGGCCGGCCCTTCTTCATGATGACGGGGCGGGCCCAGGCGTCGTCGGCGCCGGCCGCGCGCAGGGCGTCGAGCACCGGGGGGACGAGCTCGCCGGACAGATCGTCGACGGTCGTCTCGAGCAGGACCGCCGCCGCCGCGCCGCCGTGACGTGCCGGCTCGCCGACGATCAGCCGCAGGACGTTCGGCCTCGCCTCGAGGTTGCGGGCGCCTGCGCCGTAGCCGACCCGCCGCGGGCGCAGGGGCGGCATGTCGGCCCACTCGTCGACCCATTCGGCGAGCAGGGCGGCTCCCGTCGGCGTGCACAGCTCCGCGGTGATCCCCGTGGAGTAGGTGGGGGCGCCGGCGAGGAGCTCGAGGACCGCCGGGGCGGGCAGGGGCAGCAGCCCGTGGGCGCTGCGTGTCATGCCGACGCCCTGCGGCACCGGCGCGCACGTCACCCGCTCGGCCTCGAGCAGGTGCAGGCCGGTGCACACGCCGACGACATCGACGAGCGCGTCGACCGCCCCCACCTCGTGGAAGTGCACCCGCTCGGGATCGACGCGGTGGATGCGGGCCTCTGCGCGCGCCAGGCGCCGGAAGGTGCCGAGTGCCCGCGCCCGGACCGCCTCGGGCAGCGGCGCGCGTTCCAGCAGCCCGCGGACGTACGGCCAGGTGCGCACGACGCCGTCGTCGGCGGCCGTGACGGTGACGGCCACGGCGCCGAGGCCGCCCCGCGTGACCTCGCCGATCTCGAGCGTCCAGTCGCCGAGGTCGAGGGGGTCGACCGCGGCGCGCAGCGCGCCCGGGTCGACGCCCGCGTCGACGAGCGCGGCGAGGAGCATGTCGCCGCTCGCGCCCCCCACCGGGTCGACGTGGACGCTGCTCACGTGCGCCTCGCCTGCGTCAGGCGGAGCATGCGGCGCGCCGCGAGGGCCGCGCTGAAGCCAGCGTCGATGTTGCAGACGGTGATGCCCGGCGCGCACGAGGCGAGCATGCCGAGCAGCGCGGCGAGCCCGTCGAAGGCGGCCCCGTAACCGACGCTCGTCGGCACCGCGATCACGGGGCAGGGCACGAGACCCGCCACGACCGCGGGCAGGGCACCCTCCATGCCCGCGACCACGATGCACACGTCCGCGCTGGCGAGGCGGTCGGACTCGGCCAGCACCCGGTGGAGGCCGGCGACGCCGACGTCGGCCACGAGCGTGACGGGCACCCCGAACGCGTCGAGCGTGCCGGTGGCCTCCGTCGCCACCGGCAGGTCGCTGGTGCCCGCGCACACCACCGCCACACGGCCCGCGTGCGGGTCCGGTGCGGCGGAGCGGGCCACGAGCAGGCGGGAGCGCTCGTCATAGGCGGCGTCGGGGCACGCGGCGGCGTGCGCGGGGGAGCAGCGGGTGGCCAGCACCGGACGGGTGCCGGCCGCGCACAGCTGGGCGAGCAGGGCGGCTACCTCGGCGGGGGTCTTGCCCTCGCCGTAGACGACCTCCGGTTCGCCGGTGCGCGCGGCACGGTCGAGGTCGAGGCGCGCGCACCCGCCGGGGGCGCGGTGGGATCCGTCCATGCGGGCGATTCTCGCAGACCCGCGCCGGGTGCGCCGGATTTCGCGGGACGGCACTACACTCGGGGACTGCCAGGTCCACCCCGTCGATCCTGGAGGCCCCCGTGGAGCTCAGTCCGACGCTTGTCGGGGTGCTCGTGTTCAGCGCCCTCGCACTGGGCGTCGCCGCCCTGGCGGTGGCTGGCGTCGCCCTGTACGGCCAGCGCAAGGTGCGCCGCGCGTACCGGGCGTTCTCGCTGGGCAGCCCCGACGACGTGCTCACGCTCATCGAGCGCCACATCGACGAGGTTCGCCGGCTGCGCGGCGAGGTGGAGGAGCTGCGGCGCTACGCGGACCATCTGCGCGAGCTCGCACGCAGCGACATCAGCCGGGTCGGCACGGTGCGCTACGACGCCTTCGAGGACATGGGCGGGCGGCTGTCGTTCTCCACCGCGCTGCTGGACGAGTGCGGCGACGGGGTGGTGGTGTCGGCCATCAACGGCCGCACCGACACGCGGGTGTACGCCAAGCCGGTCATGAGCTGGACGAGCCGCCACAACCTGTCGCAGGAGGAGGTCGCCGCCATCGAGCACGCCCGCTCCCGCGCCGGCCGTGCCCGCCCGGCCCGCCAGACGGGGCGCCGTGCGGCCGTGGCACTGGCCAACGGCGAGCGCGCGAGCGAGCAGGCGCACGCGGAGGCGCAGTGACCCCGCGCCCGCGGGTGGCCTTCCTCGGTCCGGAGGGCACGTTCACCGCCGAGGCCGCCCAGCGCGTCGCGCCCGACGCGGAGCGGCGGCCCGTGGGCAGCATCGGCGAGGTCTTCGAGCAGGTGCGCCACCACGGTGCGGCCGTCGGCGTGGTGCCGATCGAGAACCTGATCGAGGGCTCGGTGAACGCCACCCTCGACGAGCTCGCGTTCGGCGAGCCCGGCGTCTACATCCGCGGGGAGCTGCTGATCCCGGTCGCGCTGATGCTGCTCGTGCGGCCGGGCACGCAGCTCGCCGACATCCGCCGGGTGCGCAGCCACCCGCACGCGCTCGCGCAGTGCCGCGCGTGGCTCGGCCGCCAGCTGCCCTACGTCGAGGTCGAAGCCGCGACGTCCACCGCCGAGGCGGCCCGCCAGGTCGCGGAGGAGTCCGACGACGTGCCGGCCGTGACCGCGGCGGTCGCCCCCGAGTTCGCGGCGGCACGCTACTGGCTGGAGGTGGCGGGGCGTGACATCCACGACCACCCCGACAACATGACCCGCTTCGCGGTGCTGGGCCGGCGGATGGCTGCGGCGACCGGCGCCGACAAGACCTCGCTGGTGGTGTTCTTCGGGGAGGACCGCCCGGGGCTGCTGCTGCACGTCCTCGACGAGTTCGCGCTGCGGGGGATCAACCTCACGAAGATCGAGTCGCGCCCGGCCAAGACCACCATGGGCGAGTACTGCATCCTCATCGACTGCGAGGGTCATCCCACCGACGCCCGCCTCGCGGAGGCGCTGCGCAGCGTGCACCGGCACGTGGCCGAGCTCAAGATCTTCGGCGCGTACCGCAGGGCCGACGCCCTCGCGACGTCGGTCGGCCCGTCCGACACCGACCGCGCGTACGCGGAGGCGCACGACTGGTACACGCGCCTCCTCGACGACGTGGACGACTAGCCCAGGGACGTTAGCCTTCTCCCAATGCACATCTCGCACCGCAGCCTGCTCGCGGTCGTCGCGGTCATCGCCGTGGCGGCGGTCGCGGGGATCGCGCTGCTGTGGCCCGAGCGCGTCGTCGTCGACGACGACCCGTTCGTGCCGGACCAGGACACGCGGCTCGTCGACGCGCAGCTCATCGACGTCGTCGAGCTCGGCGAGGACGAGTTCGGGCTCGTGCCCGGCGCCACCGAGGTGGCGGTCTCCGCCCGGATCGAGGAGACGGGCGAGGTCGTCTCCTTCGAGATGATCGACGACACCGGTGACACCTTCGCGGCGGGGCAGCGCGTCAAGCTCCAGGAGATCAGCGGTGCCGACGGCGAGGTCATGTACCTCGTGAGCGACTTCCGCCGCGACTGGCCGCTCATCATCCTGTTCGGGCTGTTCCTCACGGCCGTCATCGCGTTCAGCCGCTGGCAGGGGGTGCGGGCCCTCGTCGGGCTCGCCCTCACGTTCGTGATCATCGTCGGGTTCATCGTGCCCGCCATCCTCGGCGGTCAGAGCCCCGTCGCCGTCGCGCTCGTCGGCGCGGTCGTGATCATGATCCTCACCCTGTACCTCGCCCACGGGTACTCCCCGAAGACCACTGCGGCGGTGGTCGGCACGGCCCTCGCCCTGCTGCTCACCGGCGCGCTCGCCGTCGCGTTCGTCGCGGCAGCCAACCTCACCGGCTTCACGAGCGAGGAGGCCCGCCTCGCGAACCTGGAGGTGGGCGGGTTGAGCCTGCGGGGGCTCCTGCTCGCCGGCATCATCATCGGTGGCCTGGGGGTGCTCGACGACGTGACGATGTCGCAGTCGTCGACGGTCTTCGAGCTGCGGCGCGCAAACCCGCGCGCCGGCTTCGGCGACCTGCTCCGCGGCGCGTTGAACGTGGGCCGCGACCACATCGCGGCGACGGTGAACACCCTGTTCCTGGCCTACGCCGGCGCCTCGCTGCCGTTGCTCATCCTGTTCGTCACCGCCGACACCACGGTCACCACCGTGCTCACCGCCGAGATCGTGGCCGTCGAGGTGGTGCGCACCCTCGTCGGCTCGATCGGGCTGATCGCGGCGGTGCCGCTCACCACCGCGCTGGCGGCCGCCGTCGTCGGCGCTGGGCTGACCGCCCGTCGGGGGCCCGCCCAGCGGCCCGAGCCGGCGCCTGGCCGTGAGCCGAGGCCTGTCCGTGAGCCGGCCTCCGACGGTGACGATGCGGCCGGGACCCCGATCAGCGACGAGCCGGCGCCCGACGACGAGGACGACGACGAGTGGGTCGGGCGCCTGCGCGAGGCCTACCGCCTGCCGGACCGCGAGGCCGACACCTGACACGTGAATGCGACCCAAGCGCCAGCGCCGCGGTCGCATCCTCCGTGCATCCGGTTGTGGCGGTCGCGGCAGCGTCCGCCATGCAAGTGCTGTCCGGTGGTACAGGTCCCCTGTCCGATGGGGAACCCCCGAACCGGGGACGCTCCTCTAGCCTGACCCGGATGCGCGCCCGGAGTCTCTTCCTCGCTGCCCTGATCGCCATGCTCGCCTTCGCCGCCCCCGCGGCGGCCGGTGCCGACGACGACTACCGCCAGGTCGTCGACATCACCTTCCCGACGGTGCCGCCCTCGGACCGCACGCCGATCGAGCGGATCGACGGCACGGCCTACGGCTTCATCGACGACTACCACTACCCGCGCGGCAACGACTGCGGGATCCACCGCGCCACCGACATCATGGGCGAGGCCGGGCAGCCGGTGTTCGCCGCAGTCGGCGGGCAGATCACCTTCATGCCGGAGACCCGGCCGTCGTACGGGTGGATGATCCGCATCGCGGGCGACGACGGCCGCACCTACAACTACATCCACCTCGGGCGCGACGACAACGACCGGGACGCCGCCTACGTGCCGGACCTGCAGCGGGGCGACCGCGTCGAGCGCGGCCAGCACATCGGCTACCTCGGCTGGTCGGGCAACGCGAGCCAGAGCCTGCCCCACCTGCACTTCGAGATCGCCGACGCCGCCGTGGCCGGCTCCAACCCGTGGAGCTGCGGCTACATCAACCCGTACGAGTCGCTGAAGGACGCGATCGCGCGCGGCGACGTCCCCGGGTCGCCAGGCAACCCGGACCCGGAGCCGGAGCCGAAGCCGGACTGGGTGGACCGCATCGCCGGACCCGAGCGGGTCGCCACCGCCGCGGCGCTGTCCGCCGACGCGTTCGGCGCTGGCGCGCCGCACGCGGTGCTCACCGCCGCCCACTCGTTCGCCGACGCGATCATCGCCGGCCCCCTGGCCGCCGCACTCGACGGGCCGGTGCTCACCACCTACCGGGCGGGGCTGCACGCCGCCGCCGCGGAGGAGCTGAACCGGCTCGGCGTCGAGGGGGTGACCGTCGTTGACGGCGCCGGCGGGTTGGCGGACCAGGTGGTGACCGACCTGCACGAGCAGGTCGGTCTCGCCCCCGAGGCCATCGACGTCATCGCCGCTTCGGACCCCCACGACGCCGCCGCGCAGGTCGCCGCCCGCGTGCGCGACCTCACGGGCGACGACGACGTGCTGGTGGCCCTGGGTGCGCATCCCGAGCCGCACCGGGCCTGGCCTGACGCGCTGACTGCCGGCTACCACGGGGCGGTCCTCGGCCAGCCGGTGCTGCTCATCGCCCACGACGAGGCCCTGCCCGAGGCAGCGGCCGCCGCGCTGGCCGGCGTCGAGACCGCGACGATCATCGGCGGTCGTGCGGCGATCTCGACCGAGCTCGAGGACGCGATCGCCGCGCACGCCGCGCAGGTCGAGCGGCTGTGGGGCAGCAACCGCTACGGCACCGCCGCTGCCGCCGCCGGCGCGCGCCTGGACGACGGGTCGGTCGGCAGCGACCGGCTCTGGGCCGC
>SKPY01000411.1 GCA_007119305.1 Nitriliruptorales bacterium | reverse complement strand
GTGGGCCCGGCAGGCCTCGAACCTGCGACCAACCGATTATGAGTCGGCTGCTCTGACCAACTGAGCTACGGGCCCTGCTTGTCCCGCCTGCCCTGCGGGCTTGCGGGTCGACGACTGTCGGGGGGCGAGGCACAGCACTCGCCAGCCACGACCTTGCACGCTTCACCGTTCGGAGGGGTTATGACCAACCACGGAGATGGTAGCGGACTGGAACCGCCGGCCGTCTGGAAACCTCGACCGAGCGGCGCGAGCAGCATGCGTCGACCATCTGCTGCCAAGCCCCACGCAAGCCGTTGACCCCGGCCCTACCGGCGCAGATAATCTCGACGGCGCAGGTCGCGTTGGGGGCGCCGGGTTGGAGTCGGACGGGAGCCCTCCGCGCGGACACGAAAGCTGCTCCGACGCTGTGAGGCAGGGCAAGGGCGAGCACTCCGGAGCCCGGGAAGGGAGCGTCCGGTATGGAGTTCAAGCAGGACGTGGGGGCGCGCCGCAGCATCCGCTGCTGCAAGCCCTGGAACCCGCTGTTGTTCGGACTGCCGGAGTAGGCGCGCATGGCTGTCGATCCGACGTTCTGGGAATCTCCTGCCGTGCAGCGGTGGATCGCGGGCTTGCGTACGCAAAGCGGCCTGGAGATCGGGCAAGACGATGAGCGGCTCCAGCTCCTCGCAGGCTTCTGTGACGTGACCGGTCGGACACCCGACGACACCGTTGCGTTCTGCTTCCTCCGCCGACGAGCCGACGGCAGCCGTTTCCTGAGCGTGCAGCGCCGGCAGGCGCTCAGCGCGGAGATCGACGACTACATCCGATCGACTGGACGTGAGGGCCACGAGTTCGTCGTCGCCGCCAACACGCTGCGCAGCTTTCTCATCCACAACGGCGTGTTCATCGGGGCTGCGACGCCGCGCTGACGCATGGCACGGCGGCTGGCGGGAGCGGGCAGAGGCCTCCGAGGACGGAAGGCATGGGATGAGCAGGGCGCGCACTCGACGGTCGGTCACCGTCCTGTGCGGGGGGTTCGGGGCAGCCCGGTTTCTCCAGCACGGCCCGCTTGCTGCCGCTCCGCACAGCTGGGACCTCCGGCTGGTCGTCAACACCGGCGACGATTTCGCCTACCACGGACTGCAGATCTCACCCGACCTCGACAGCGTCCTCTACGCGCTCGCGGGGTGCTTCGACGAGCAGCGTGGCTGGGGGCTGGTTCCGGACACGTTCCACGCCACCACCGCACTCGGCCGGTACACGGATGCGTGGTTCAAGGTCGGCGACCGCGACCTCGCCCAGCACCTGCGCCGCAGCCAGCTGCTCGCCCAAGGCATGTCGCTGGCAGAGGCGACCCGCGTGCTGGGCGCGGCCTGGCAGATCCGCGCTGACCTGCTGCCGATGAGCAACGATCCGGTGCGGACGGTGATCGCCACCGACGAGGGCCTGCTGGCCTTCCAGGACTACGTCGTCCGCCGGCGCGGCGAACCGCGGGTGGAGGCGATCGCGTATGAAGGCATCGACAGCGCCTGCTGCGCCCCGGGCGTGCTGACGGCGGTCACCGACAGCGATCTCGTGCTGCTGGCGCCGAGCAACCCGATCGGCAGCCTCGGGCCGATCCTCGCCCTACCAGGCATGAGCGCTGCCCTGCGCAGCCGACCAGCGCCGGTCGTGGCCGTCACCCCGGTGGTCGCGGCCCGCCCGCCCCGCACGCCCCCAGAGCGCAGCCGCTATGCCGTGCGCGAGGCGTTCCTCGCCGCCTGCGGCATCCCCCACTCCCCCGCTGGTGTGGCGGCGCACTACCGTGACCTCATCGACGGGTTCGTGCTGGACGAACGCGACGCCGGCGCGCGCGCCCAGATCGAAGACCTGGGCGTCGCCACCCTCAGCGTCGACACGCTCGCCGCGCCTGCTGCCCGTGGCACGATGACCGCGCGCGTCCTTGACTGGGCCTGCTCCCTCGCGCGGATCACCAGGTGAGCTGCGCGGACGGGCCCGCGACGGGCCACGGGCATGTGATCCGGGCCTCGGAGCGGGGCGCCGCGCACGGCTGCAGCCGTGAACGCTCCGGCGGGGGTGGTTGACCCCTACCCGCCCGCCGAGGGGTCAAGACGGGGCGGGCAAGCGCATGTGTGTGTCGCTGAGCAGCACGCCGAGGTGCGTGCCGGACTTCAGCCACCCGGAGAACGAGGCGTCCTCGGAGACGGCGACCCGGACGCGCGCGATGCGCACCCGTCCACGGAACGTCACGGGGAACGCGCGAACCACGCCGTCGGGCCAAACCTGGGCCAACGACACCCGCAGCCGGGCCGGGACGGCGGGGCCGCTCGCAGCGATGCGGGCGCGCACCCACCACCGCTGGCCGCGTGCCTCCAGCAGCTGCCCGTGCTCTGGACGCCCCGCGAACCCGGCCAGGACCTTGGGGAGCGCCCAGTGCGCCCGCCCTGCGTGCAGGGAGGCCGGTGAGTCGACGGCGATCAGCGGAACGTGCAAGCGCCACAGTCCGCCGCGGACGAGCGTCGGGCAGGCGAGCAGCTCGTCGTACGAACCGACCGGGGTGTCGCGATAGCGAACGAAGCCGCCGATGCCGACCCTGAGCCCCCTGCGCGGGCGCAGCCCGGGCGGAAGCGTCGCGTCCACGCCGCGCGCCGCGTGCTGTACCCACAGCACCGCGTCGACAGCCGCCTCCCATGGCGGCGGTGGCGTCGCCTGCGGGAGTTGCGCTGTCGTCTCGGAGTCCAAGCGGCTCTCGGGCACGCCCGGCAGTCGACGCAAAGCGCCGGGCGGGATCGCTGTGCCGCCAGGACCGGTCATGGGTCTCCGCGCCAGGAGGGGGCCGGCGCCATCAGGCTGTGGGCGCCGCAAGCAGTGTAGCCAATCCCCGAATCCACGCTCGGGCAGCTGAGTCGAGACCGTCAAGCGACCTGGTCGTCACAGCCGGGCGGGCCCCCGCTGAGAGTTGCCAACCTCGTCGCCTGATGAAAGGATTCGGCGCCGCGCGGGGGTGGCGACGAGTCGTGCTCGCAAACGGGTCGAGACTCGAGCGTGGACTTCCCCCGCGTCGAAGGGAGGCGGTGATGGCGGACGAGCGGCGAGACGACCGGGTGCTGGCGACCACGTGGTGGGTGGCGCTGCTGGTTGCGCCCATCCTGGCTGCCGCGGGGGTGATTCTGTATGCGTTCCCGCTGGAGACCGAGCGGCTGTGGGCCTGGCCGATGGGCCCGGAGATGACCTCGCTGGCCGTTGGGGGCGGCTACCTTGCGGGCGCGGTGCTGTTCCTCCGCTCGCTGCGGGAGCGCGCCTGGCACCGCATCGGCTTGGTGTTCCCCGTGGCCACCGTGCTGACCGTGCTCCTGCTCGGTGCGACGCTGCTGCACTGGGAGCTGTTCAGCCACGGCCACGTCTCGTTCTGGGCGTGGCTGGTGGTCTACCTCGTCACCCCCGTGCTGCTGCCGGCGGTGTGGCTGCGCAACCGCCGCTATGACCCCCGCGTGCCGGCGCCAGGCACAGCCCTGGTCCCTGGGTGGGTGCGCTCCGTGATCGGTTCGGTGGGCATCGCGCAGGTCCTGGTGGCCCTCGCGTTCTACGTGCGCCCCGACCTGGGCATCGCCCTGTGGCCGTGGGACGTGAGCCCGCTGACGACCCGGACGCTGGCGGCGTTCCTGGCGTTCATCGGTGCGATGTGGCTGGCGTTCCTGTTCGAGGCCCGCTGGAGCGCGCTGCGCCTGCACGTCGAGAGCGCGACCCTCGGGCTCGCGCTGGTCGCGGTGGGCGCGCTGCGAGCACCGGCCGACTTCACCCGCGGCGTCGCGGCGACGGCGACGTTCGTGGCGCTGCTCGGCGGAACGCTCGTCGGCTTGATCGCCCTTCAGGTGGGGATGCGGCAGCTCGGCACCGCGCCTGCGGCGCCAGCAGACGCGGAGGTGACGGGCGACAAGCGCAGCGGGCTCGGAGACGCCTCCTGACCCTCACGCCCGCTACCGCGGTGGTCGTGCCTGGTGGCGTCTACCCCGCAGCACGAGGCCGACGACGACCGCAACGAGTGCGGCGGACGGGGCGAAGTCGAGCGCCCGGACCGGAGGCGCGTGCTCCTCAGCGATGAGGCGTCCCCCGAGGTGGCGAGCCAGGCCCTGCCCACCCCAGCGCATGAGCACGTGGTGGTTCCAGACGAAGAACGGTCGCGCGAACGGCTCGATGAGGTTCATCCAGCCCTTGGTGGTGGCGACCCTCCAGGTGTAGGTGGCCGTGGTCACCTCGCCGTCCTGCTCGAGATCCCACTGCCCGCTGCCGTCGAGCTCGCCTACGGCGTCGACGACGATGCGGTCGGGCTGGCGCGATTCTCGACCGACGGTCTCGAACCGCAACCGGTACGGCAGCCTGCCGCGCGCTGTCAGCCGCACGCGCTGGCCTGTGCCGTCGGAGGCGCCCCGCTCGAGCACCTCGACCTGGTCCATCCCGGGCCACCACTGCGGGTAGCGCTCGGCATCGCGCAAGGCCTCCCACAGCGCTGTCCGCGGGGCCTGGAGGCGCCAGGTGGTGACGAATTCGTAGATGCCCATGGTCTGCACTCGCTGCTGTCGCTCGTCGGCGACGAGGCCCCCGGGCAGCCTCTTCGGCCCTGCGCGCCCTGAGCGGGGCCGCGCAGATGCGCGCACCCGTCCCGCGCCTCGTCCACCGCTGCTTGCGGCGAGCATGAGTATTCCCCGCTCAGCGGTCCTTGGCCAGTCGCGCCGCCGACGCCGCCACGGGTGCTGGACGCTGGCGGCAGCGCTGCTCGGCGCGCCTGCACACAACAGCCGACGCTCCCACCGGCTGGCCACGGCCGTAGTCTAACCGTCAACTAGAGGGTTAGTCCAGCGCTGCACCCCGAGGTCTCCCGGGGGGTGAGGCGCCTCTTGGCGGCGCATCACCCCCCGATGTGGCGGGCGGCGCGCGGCTGTCCCAGGCGCACACCGCCCCCACCCCCGAGCAGACCGCGCGCAGCATGCTGCGCCGCCGGCTCGGCGGCGTGAGGGAGCGTTGAGACTGCATCGTGACCCACGCCCACGGCGTGGCTGGAGCATCGACCGCGCGACGCCCGACCTTGAGCGCCCGGAACGAGCAGCCGGGGCCCGCCGCCAGCTGCTCGGTGCGCAGCACGGCGGCGCCCCCGCGGGGGCGCCGCCGCGACAGCGCTCCGGGGGTGGGACTCGAACCCACAACCATCGCCTTAACAGGGCGCTGCTCCGCCGATTGAGCTACCCCGGATCGCGGCGCCCAGTGTAGTGCATGCGGCGTCCGGTGCCGAGGTGTGGAAGTGGCGCGCCTAGGATATGAACCTGTCCGGAGACCACCGACGAGGAGTGTGGCGGCATGCGGTTGCGACTTGGCCTACTGATCGGCTTCGCCATCGGCTACGTGCTCGGCGCCAAGGCAGGGCGCGAGCGCTACGTCCAGATCCAGCAGCTGTGGGGCTCGGTCGCAGGCTCGGCCCCCGCCCAGCAGCTGTCCGAGGAGGTGCGGGTCGCCGCGGCTCGAGCGAGCGAGAAGATCGAGCACAAGGCAGCCGAGGGCGTCACGCGCGTCACCGAGCTGGTGCGCAGCGGCCCGAACGACCCCAACGAGCACGACAGCCCCACGGTCACCTGAGCGCGAGGCTGCGCACGCAGCCCCGCACGCCGGTGGGGGCCCGGCTCAGTCCAGGCCCAGGGCCTCCACTGTCGCGCTGACGGCGAGTCCGGGTTCGGGCCCGCCGAGCACAGCGTAGGCCACCCCCTCGATCACGTCCGCACCGAGTCCGTGCCGGGGCTGGCCCAGGGCCGGCAGCGTGCTGACCTCCCCCTCGCCGTCGATGCACTCCACCTCGGCGTAGGTGCGGTCGGGGTCCTCGCCCCCCACCGCGCAGGCCCCGACGCCGTCGGCGTAGAAGCCCGTCAGCCCACCCCGGGCGGTGGGCAGGTCGCCGATCCGCTGCGGTGCTCCACCGTCCACGACGAGATCCACCGCCGTGAGGTTCGTGTCCAGGCCCCCGGTCCGGCCTGCCAGGAACCACACGCGCCCCGCGCCGTCGCTCGCCGCGGCGAGGTGCTCGCGCGCCTCGGACAGCTCGCCGCCGGCACGCCACCCGCCGGCCTCGAGCATGAACACGTCGCCGGCCAGACCCTCAGGTCCGACGCCGCCGCCGTACACGACCCGGTTACCGTCGTAGGCCGCTGCGCCGGCCGCACGGGCGGCGGGTAGCGGGTCCGTCGGCTCCCAGTCGCCGGTGGCCGGGTCGAAGCGCAGGACCGCGTCCGTCGGCTGGTCGAAGCCGGAGCCGACGTACCCCCCGAGCAGCAGCAGGCCGTCGTCGGTGCCGACCAGCGCCGCGTGGTGGACACCGCCCGGCAGCGCAGGCATGTCCTGCCAGGTGCCGAACGTCGGGTCGTAGGCGCGCACCGCGCTCGTCGCCGCCCCGTCGGCGGTGAACCCACCCGCGATCCACAGGTCGCCGAGGAACGCCGCCCCGGCGACCTCGGTCAGCGCGACCGGCGCCTCGTCGAGCAGTGTCCAGCTGTCGCTCGGCAGCGGAGCGGGCGGCGGCCCGTCGGTCTCCTCCTGCTCGTCCGTCGCGTCGTCGTCCGCGGCGGTGGGGGTCGGGGTGGGCAGCGCGCCGTCTGCGGGGTCGTCCAGGTCCGGCTCCGGCGTGGGGGTGGGGGTGAGGGCCGGCGCCGCCTCGCCGTCGTCGCCGTTGCATGCGGCGAGCGCGAGGAGCAGCGCGCCGAGCACCGCGAGGCGGCGGAGAGGCTGCAAGCCGCGGCGGGTGGCGCGCATATCCAGAGGGTACGGCCGCTGCTGGGCGGCCGCCGCGTCACTCCTCGAGGTAGTCCCGCAGCTGCTGGGAGCGTGAGGGGTGACGCAGCTTGGACAGGGTCTTCGACTCGATCTGGCGGATCCGCTCACGCGTGACCCCGAACGCGGCGCCGACCTCCTCGAGCGTGCGCGGGCGGCCGTCGGTCATGCCGAAGCGCAGCTGGATCACCTTCTGCTCCCGCTCGGTCAACGTGTGCAGGATCCCCTGGATCTGCTCTTGGAGCAGCAGGAAGCTCGCCGCGTCCACGGGCATGACCGCGTCCGTATCCTCGATGAAGTCCCCGAGGTTGGAGTCCTCTTCCTCGCCGACCGGGGTCTCGAGGCTGACCGGTTCCTGCGAGATCTTCTGGATCTCCAGGACCTTGCCCGGCGGCAGATCCATCTCGCGGCCGACCTCCTCCGGCGTCGGCTCCCGGCCCAGGTCCTGGAGCATCTGGCGTTGCACCCGCACGAGCTTGTTCATGGTCTCGACCATGTGCACGGGGATGCGAATCGTGCGTGCCTGGTCGGCGATCGCCCGGGTGATGGCCTGGCGGATCCACCACGTCGCGTAGGTCGAGAACTTGTAGCCCTTGGTGTAGTCGAACTTCTCGACCGCGCGGATCAGGCCGAGGTTGCCCTCCTGGATGAGGTCGAGAAACAGCAGTCCGCGACCGACGTAGCGCTTCGCGATCGACACGACCAGCCGGAGGTTGGACTCGACCAGCTTACGCTTGGCCAGCTGGCCGGTGCGCTCGATGCGCCGCAGCTGGGCGCGGCTTGCGGGGTCGAGCACACGCTGCGGGCCGGACAGCAGGTGCGTCGCAGCAAGACCCGCCTCGATGCGCTTGGCGAGGTCGACCTCCTCCTCCGCGGTGAGCAGCGGGACCCGGCCGATCTCCTTCAGGTACATGCGCACGGGATCGCTCGTCGACTCCCGGGCGGTGAGCTCCGTCGCGGCGTCGAGGATCATGCGCGTCTCCGCGGAGGTCCTCCGGGCGGCGAAGTCGCCCACCGCGACCACCTCGACGTTGTCCTGACGCAGGGCGCGCCGCACCTTGCGCTCGAGGCCGTCGCTGGCGTCCGCGTCCTCGAGCGCCTCGCCCACCTCCTCCGAGGTCACGAACCCACGGACACGCCCCCGTTCGAGGAGATCGACGATGGCATCGTGCTCCAGGGTGTTGTCGAGGGCGGGTGCGGGAGCCACAGCCGGTTCGTTCGCCCCCTCGCCGGCCTGCCCACGCTCGACCGACGAGCCGCTTGGAGATGGCCCGTCGTGTCGCGTAGGGTCGCTCATCCAGCGCTCCTGCTGCGTCAGCTACCCGAACCCGCGAGCAAGTCCCGGCGACGCTGTTCCAGTTCGGCCAGTCGTCTGTAGAGTAGCCCGTGACGGTCGGGGTCGGTGTCGGCGTTGACCCGTTCGAGCTCCGCGCGCACCCCCTCCTGCTCCCGGCGCACGGTGGCGACCCGCAGCCGGGCGACGAGCTCGGACAGGTGGGCGGTGTCGGGCTTCACGGTCTGGTCGGACAGCGCGAGCGCCCGCACCCGCGCACGTGTGTCGTCATCCGGCAGCGCCTCGAGCACGGCCCGCAGATCACCGGACGGGGTCGTCGCGAGCGCTTCGAACAGCGTGCGCGAGGCAGGCGCGGTGAAGTCCTCGCGCGTGACCTGCTTCCAGGCGTGCGGGAGCAGCTCGGGGTGCTGGAGCGCGGCGCGGAGCACCTCCCGCTCGAGCACGAGCTGGGGACTGCGGGGTCGGCTGGGCTCGACCCCGGCGAGGCGCCGTACGCCGCTGTCAGGGTCGCTGTCGGGCAGCCGCCGGGTGGCGGGGACCTCGCCTCGGGCCAGCTGCTCGTCGAGATCGCGTTCGATCGCGTCGGCCGACAGCCGCACCGCCGGAGCAACCAGGTCGCGGATGTAGGTGAACCGCAGGAAGCGGTCGGTGAGCTGGACGAGCAACGGGAACGTCCGCCGGTAGGCCTCCACCTGCCCCTCTGGGGTGGTGGTGTCCGCGCCCCGCAGCAGATGCTCGATCTGGAACTCCACGGCGGTCTTCACCTGGCCCAGCGCGGCGTCGACGCGTTCGCGCCCCTCGGCGGCGAGGTCGGCGGGATCCTGGCCGTCCGGCAACGGCAGGACCCCCACGTCGCGCACCCCCACCTCGGCGGCGAGCGCGCGCGCCCGGTCAGCCGCCGCGAAGCCGGCGTCGTCCGCGTCGAGCGCAAGCACGACCTTGCGGCCGAGCTTCTCCAGCTGGCGGAAGTGCTCGGCCGTCAGGGCCGTGCCGCAGGTGGCCACCGCGTTCGTGGCCCCGACGAGATGCAACGCGAGGACGTCCATGTAGCCCTCGACGACGAGCGCCGTCTCGCGGCGCTGGATCTCCCCGCGCGCCCAGTTCAACCCGTACAGCGTCTCGGTCTTCTTGTAGACCTCGGTCTCGCTGGAGTTGATGTACTTCGGTGGGGCACCGTCCCTGGGCCCGGTGCGCAGCTCGACGCCGGGCAGGACGCGGCCGCCGAACGCGAGCACGTCGCGCCCGCTGCGGTCGAAGATCGGGAACGTCACCCGCCCGCGGAACCGGTCGATCACCCCGCGCCGTCCCTGGCTCACGACGCCAGCGGCCGTCAGCTCGGACTGGCTGAAGCCGTCGTCTGCGAGCCGCCGGGCCAGGCCATCCCAGCGGTCAGGAGCCCACCCGAGCCCGAACTGCTCGCAGGCGGACACGTCGAGTCCGCGGCCGGCGAGGTAGCGGCGCGCGTCCTCGCCCTCGCTCGTGGCGAGCTGCTCGGTGAAGTACGTCTGCGCCGCGCCGAGCGCCTGCAGGAGCCGGGTGCGCCGCCCCAGCGCCTTGCGCTGACCCGGCGACAGCTCCTCGTAGCGCAGCGTGTAGCCCTCGATCCGGGCGAGGCGCTCGACCGCCTCGGGGAACGTGAGCGCCTCGGTCTTGATGAGGAAGTCGTAGATGTCGCCGCCCTCGCCGCAGCCGAAGCAGTGATGCAGGTTCTTGGCGGTGTCCACCGTGAACGACGGGGTCTTCTCGCTGTGGAACGGGCACAGGCCCTTGAGCTTGTGCGGTCCCGCTCGCTTCAACGACGTGTACTCGCTGATGATCGCAGCGGCGTCCGCACGCTCACGCAGCGCCTGGATGTCCTCGTCGTTGATCTTGCCAGCCACAGCGCTCCGGTCCTCGCAGGGCGGGATGGGGCGAGTGTAGACCCGGGCCGCACGGCCGGGGGCCCGGCTGTGGATGTGCAGGGCTGGGCGAGCGGCGGCCCCGCGCTACGCGCCGGGCTCGAACCGAGCCCGGTACGCCGCGACGACGTCCCGCTCCGAGCGCAGCACGAGCTCGTCGATCATGCGGGAGCGCGCACCCTCGTCCGCTGCCGTCGAGCCGTGCTCCAGGGCGTAGATCGCGAGGCTCTGCAGGCAGTGCACGGCACGGTGCCGCTCCGCGGCCGCGGCCGCGCTGGGCCCCCGGGCCTGCTCCACGGCGTCGCTCAGCGCCCCGAGCAGCGCCTCGCCCTCGTCGCCCAACCGGATCTTCGGGCTGTCGACCGACGCGGTGGCGGCCCGGGCGATGAGCGCGTCACCCCACTCCCGGGGATGCGCACCGAGACGCATCCTGATCCGGGGGTCCCGAGCGGCGCCCGCCACCCCCGGCGACCGGGTGAGCTGTGCGAGCACGACGGCCAGCCGCACCACCTGGCCCTCGACGGTGGCGGGCTGGCGCGGCCCCGTGACCGTAAGGATCCCGTCGCGGGTCTCCCAGGTGAGGTTGAGGCCGGCCCCGTCCCACTCGAGGCGTTCGACGACCCGTAGCGCCTGCTCGCGCGGCTCATAGCCGAAGTCGGCCAGGGCGGCCACCCCGGCGTCCGCGAACGGGGGGGCGCCCAGCGCGTGCCCGAGGGCGATCGCCTGGGTGAGATCGGCGTTGAGCCGCAGCGCACGCGCGAGCGAACCGGCGAGGCGCACGGCCTCGAGGGTCACGAGGAGCAGGTTCGGCGCGGACGCCGTCGGAAGCCACGCGGACTTGCCAGCAAGCGCCTCGAAGCCGCGCGAGCTCAGGAGGCGGTGCACGTCGATCTGGAAGGCGGTTCGCAGCGGGTCCGGTTCCTCGTGACGGTCCCGGCCCTTCGTCTCCGTCGCCGTCACCGCCCAGGTGGAGAGGCTCGCGCGCTCGAACTCCTCCAGCCGTTCGCGGAAGCTCTGCGGTCGCACCACGATGCAGATCGTAGCATCGGGGTCCCGGACGCTGCCGGATCTGGGCCAAGGAGCAGACGATGGAACCCGTGAAGCCACGCGAGCTGCAGACCGCTGCCCGGGTCGCCGACGGGCTCGTGTACGCCGCGGGCTTCGCCGGGGTGGTGGCCGGAGCGCTGCTGTTCAGGGACGGTCAGCCCGCGTTCGCGGTGGTCGCCTGGGTGCTCACGTTCGTCGCCGGTGCGGGGTTGCGGCTGGCCTCCTGGGCGACCAAGGCCATCGCGCAGATCCTGATCCGCACCGAGCAGACGCTCGAGGAGGTGCGCGACCTGCGCGGGCCGGGCACGGCGACGCCACCGCCCCGCGACCCGGACGCCCCGCCCGACCCCTACCGGCGCTGGGGCGGCTGGCACTGACCGCAGGAGCGCGTCCGGGCTGTTCCCCGGCGCACGCTGGTCACGGCAGGTCGAGGCGCTCCGCGAGGAACTCCGGGAGCCGGTCGATCGACACGCGGTCCTGGGCCATCGTGTCGCGGTCACGGACCGTCACCGCGTCGTCGTCCTCGACGGTCTCGAAGTCGACGGTGACGCAGAACGGCGTCCCGACCTCGTCCTGGCGGCGGTAGCGCTTGCCGATGGAGCCGGCGTCGTCGTAGGCGATCAGCCACCGCGGGCGCAGCAGGTCACTGACCTTCTGCGCGGTCGGCACGAGCTTCTCGTTGCGCGACAGCGGCAGCACCGAGACCTTCACCGGCGCAAGGGCGTGGTGGAGCCGCAACACCGTGCGCTTCTCCGTGCCGCCGGTGGCGGTGGGCGCCTCCTCCACCGTGTAGGCGTCGACGAGGAACGCGAGCAGCGAGCGGTCCACCCCTGCCGCGGGCTCGATCACGTACGGAACGTAGCGCTCGTCGGTCTCCTGCTCGTAGTAGGTGAGCTCGCGGCCCGCGTGGCGGCCGTGCTGGGTGAGGTCGAAGTCGGTGCGGTTCGCGATGCCCTCCAGCTCGCTCCACGCGAACGGGAAGCGGTACTCGACATCGACGGTCGCCTTGGCGTAGTGCGACAGCTCGTCGTCGGCGTGCGGGCGGATGCGCAGGTTCTCGGGGCGGATGCCGAGGCGTGTGTACCAGTTCCAGCGCTCGGCGATCCAGTACTCGTGCCACGCCTCGTCCGTGCCAGGCTTGACGAAGTACTCCATCTCCATCTGCTCGAACTCACGCACCCGGAAGATGAAGTTGCGGGGGGTGATCTCGTTGCGGAAGCTCTTGCCGACCTGCGCGATGCCGAACGGCACCTTCTGGCGGCTGGTGAGCTGGACGTGCGCGAAGTCGACGAACATCGCCTGAGCCGTCTCGGGGCGCAGCCACACCTGGCTGCTGGAATCCTCGGTGGGGCCCACGAAGGTGCGGAACATGAGGTTGAACTGGCGCGGCTCGGTGAAGTCCTTCCCGCCGCAGTTCTCGCAGTAGGCCTCGCCCTTCGCGTTCGCCGCCAGCTGATCGGCCCGGAAGCGCTGGTGGCAGTCACGGCACTCGACGAGGGGGTCGGTGAACCCCTGGACGTGCCCTGAGGCCTCCCAGACCTTCGGGTGCATGAGGATGGCCGCGTCGATGCTGACGATGTCGTCGCGGAGCTGGAGCATCGCCCGCTTCCACGCGGTCTTGACGTTGTCCTTCATCGCCGCGCCGAGTGGGCCGTAGTCCCACGCCCCGCGGAGGCCCCCGTAGAGCTCGCTGGACTGGAAGATGATGCCGCGTCGCTTGCACAGCTCGACGATCTCCGCCATCGACGTGTGGTGCTCGCCTGCCTCGTCGTCGGCGTGGGCGTCGACGCGGACGATGTCCGCGTGCACAGGCGGCGGCAGGTGGCGCTCGGTCATCGGCTCCGTCCTCTTCATCGCAACGGCCCCCGAGTGGCTCCCGGGGGCTCGATCCCCGAGCGTACCCCATCCCCGTCGGGGGGTCGGGAGCGCAGCTTGACGCCACGCGCCCGCTCGTGCTCCCAACCCCCGGGGCGGCATGCGCGCAGCGCCTACCCGACGGGGGGTTGGGAGCGCAGCTTGGCGTCATGCGCCCGCTCGTGCTCCCAACCCCCGGGCGGGTCGGCGCGCGGGCCCGTCCCCGGGGGGTGCCGGGGTCAGCCGTGGCCGAGTTCGGCAGCGGGTGTTGACAGATGCGGACAACTGACGTGTCGCACCGTCGTGTCACTGTTCGGGGTGATGGGCCACGACCGCCAACTCGACAGCCTGGAGGTGCAGACCGCCGTCGGCGGTCGTGTCACCCGTGCGGTGGAGGTGGTGCTGGATCCGTCACCGTCGCAGGAGCGGTGGCTGCGTAGCTACACCGGGTCGATGCGTGCGGCGTACAACTGGGCGATCTCCCAGGTTCGAGACAACCTCGCGGTGCGCGCCGCCGAGCGGGAGCGGGGTGTGCCCGAGGAGGACCTGACTCCGGCGCTGGGCTGGTCGCGGGAGTCGTTGACCGCGGCGTGGCGGGCAGTCCGCGACGAGGTGCACCCGTGGCACCGCGACGTGTCCATCCACGCGTTTCGCACGGGGTTGGACAACGCCGCAGCCGCGCTGAAGAACTACTCGGAGTCCAGGTCAGCGAAGCGTCGAGGCGCCCGGGTTGGGTTCCCCCGGTTCAAGAACCGGCATTCTCGTCAGGCGGTCACGTTCGTCGAGCTCGCCGAGGGCGTGGATCATCGCCACTGGATCAACCCGGCCACCAGGGCGCACGTCCGTCTGATGTTGCCCCAGCGTGCGGGCGATGGGACGTGGGAGCGGCGCCACACCCGTCCCAAGAGCGAGCAGCCTGCCGGTCGGGACCGCCGTGGCGAGATCGCGTGGCTGCACACCCACCAGCCCGACGTGATCCGGCAGGTGTGGAACCTGTGCGCGTCGGGCCGGGCGACGGTGCAGGCGCTGACGATCAAGCATGAGGGTGGCCGCTGGGTCGCGGTGTTCCGCATGCGCCTGGCCGACGGGACCACGCGGCTGCGCAAGCCCGGCCACCCCGTGAAGCGTCACGGCGGCGCGGTCGGCGTGGACTTGGGCTTGAAGCACCTGGCCACCTTGGACCGTCCGGTGGCGGGGTTGACCGACGAGCACGGTCACGTTCCCAACCCGCGGGTGCTCCAGGCGCATCTGGCACGGCTGCAGCGCATCGACCGGGCGATCGCCCGCAGCGTCAAGGGCAGCAAGAACCGGGCGAAGCTGCTGCGCCGCCGCGCGAAGCTGCACGGGCGGGTCACCCGAACCCGCGTCCTGTACCTGCACGAGCTGTCCCGCAGGCTCGCGGGCGGCTTCGACGTCGTCTGCGTCGAGGACCTCAACATCGCCGGGATGGCAGCCCGCAAGGGGCTGCGCAACGGCCGGTCGGTGGCGGAGGCGTCGATGGGTGAGCTGGTCCGCCAGCTCGACTACAAGACCACCGACCAAGGCGCGACGCTGGTCAAGGTCGGCCGGACCTATCCGAGCACGCAGACGTGCTCACGATGCCAGGCGAGAACCAAGCTGGCGTTGTGGCAACGCGTCTACACCTGCAGCACCTGCGGGCTGTCCCTGGGCCGGGACGTGAACGCCGCCCGCAACATCCGCGCCGAAGGCGAACGCCTCCTGCGCGAACAGCAACACCGACAGCACCAGCAGCATGAGCAGGTCAGCCAGCGTGCGCTGGCCGTCGCCTCGATACGCGGGGAGACGCAAAACGGCGAGCCGAGACCAGCACGGTCACGGCCCGGTGAGACCGAACCGGCGCCAGGCGCTGGTGGGCGCGGGTCGTTCGAGGCCGCAACCGATCCATCCGCCCCCGCCGAACCCGAACGGGTTCCGGCAGGTGCGGTGTGAGAGACGGACGCGACCCCGCCGCCATTCAAGGGGTGTCGAGGTCGGGTTCGCAGCAGGTGTTGCCCGCATCTCATCAACACCCGCTGCCGAACTTAGCCGTGGCTCACGTCGTCGACGATGCCCGCGACCACGGTGCGGACCGGTCCGGTGGGCACGCCGAGCATCTGCCGGGCGGAGTTGCCCTCGTCGAGGATGAGCACGGTCTCGCCGGCGCCGGCGCCCACAAGATCGACAGCGATGACGTAGCTGCCGTCCGCCTGCCCGTGTGCGTCGAGCACGTCGCACACGAGCAGCTTGCGCTCGGTGAAGATCGGCGCCTCGATCGTGGAGACGACGGTGCCCACCACCTTGGCCAGCTTCATCCCCCGCCCTCCGGGAGGGTGTCCACCGCGTCGACGATGCCGACGATCGCGTGGTCGACCGGCACGAAGCGCTCAGGCAGCGCCTCGGCCGCCTCGCGTGCACTCACGAAGTAGATGAGCTCGCCGGGCGCGGCCATGTGGACGCCGTCCGCGGCGACCAGCGGGGTGCCCCGCGGCCGCTGCTGGCGGTCGAGGGGCTGGACCAGCAGGAAGCGCACGCCGTCGAGCCCGTCGGCCTTCACCGTGGCCACGACCGTGCCGAGCACCCGTCCGAGCTGCATCAGCCCTCCTTCGCGAGGCCGGCCGCGCGCAGCGCGAAGCGCGGGTCGGCGAGCAGGTTCTCGTCCATCTCGGCGTGCAGCTGGGAGATCACCACGTGCGCCACCTCCTGCCCGCCGGCGGTGATCCGCTCGACGCCGTGGCTGACCGCGGCCTCCACCTCCGACAACGGCCCGCCGAACAGCACATAGGCCTTGCCCCCGAGCTCGTCGGCCAGGCGCAGCTCGCGCAGCACCACCTGCGCGCCCTTCATGCCCGCATCGGCCGCCTCGATCGCGGCGGTCACCGTACGGGTCTCGACCACCCCGAGGGCCTCCCCGGCGCCGGAGCGCACGCCGCCCACCGCGGCGACGACAGCCGGGTGGACGTCGGGCAGGACCAGCAGCCCGACCAGCGCGTCCGCGCCCACGTGCCGGCCCGCGAGGACGGCCTCCTCGACCTCGGCGGTCGGGCCGCCGGCGAGCACGAGGTAGCGCCCCGGATGCACGGTGCCGGCCCGCAGCACCTCCAACGGCGAGCGCTTGACCATCGCGTCACCGGCCTCGATCCCGCGGGCGATCGAGTCGAACTCGAGGACGGCGATGGCTGGGTGCATGGCTACACGATGCGCAGCGCGCCCACGAGGGTGATGCGCCGCTCCCTGGAGAAGGTGCGGGGACGGGTCATGCCGTCGCCGGTCGGGGTCGCGATCGAGAACGAGCAGAAGCCCTCGCCGCCCTCGCCGAGGCCGGCGAACGTGGGCCCGTTCGCGACGAAGATCGAGCAGTTCATCGCCCGCGCCATCCGGGTGATCACCTCGACGTTCGTCGAGTGGATGGACGCGGTGTGGCGGAAGCGGTGCTCGGAGTCCACCGCGAGCCGGATCGCGCGGTCGACGTCGCCCACGGCCGTCACGGGCATGACCGGCATCATCTGCTCGGTCCACACGAGGCTGTGCTCGTTGGGCACCTGCGCGACGAGCAGCCGCACGTCACCGTCGGCCCGCACGCCGATCTCAGCGAGGAGCGCGGCCGCGTCCTTGCCGATCCAGCGCGGGTTGATGCGGCCCGGCCGGCCCGGCGCGCCGACCTCGGTGAAGATCACCCGCTCGAGGCGCCGCAGCTCGTGCTCGGCCAGCACGTAGGCGCCGTGGCGGGCCAGCCCGCGCACGAGCTGGTCGGCGACCGGGCGCAGCACGATCGTCGTCTTCTCGTCGGTGCAGATGACGTTGTTGTCGAACGAGGCGCCGCGAACGATGTCGCGCGCGGCCTGCTCGACGTCGGCGGTGTGGTCGACGACCGCCGGTGGGTTGCCGGGCCCGGCGGTCACCGCCCGCTTGTCGGTCCTCAGCGCCTCGGCCACGACCGCGGGGCCGCCGGTGACGAGCAGCAGCCGCACCGCCGGGTGGTTCATCAGCGCCTTCGCGCTGTCGATCGTGGGCTCGGCGACGCCGGTGACCAGGTCCGTCGGCCCGCCAGCAGCCGCGATCGCGCGGTTGATGAGCCGGATGTTCTCGGCCGAGACCCGCTTGGCGTTGGGGTGCACGTTGAACACCAGCGCGTTGCCGGCGGAGACGATCGCGATCGTGTTGTTGATGATCGTCGAGGTCGGGTTGGTCGTCGGGGTGATCGACGCGACGACCCCGAACGGCGCGAACTCGGTGACCATCATCCCCTCGTCGCCGGTCACCGCCTGTGGCTCGAGGTCCTCGGGGCCGGGCGATCTCGTCGTCACCAGCCGGTTCTTCACCACCTTGTCGGCCGCCCGGCCCAGCCCGGTCTCCGCGTGCGCCATCTCGGCGAGCGTCTCGGCGTGCGCGAGCATGGCCTCCCGCACCGCGGCGATGATGCGGTGGCGCGTCTCCAGGCCTGCGCTGACGAACGCGTCGAACGCGTCGGCGGCCGCCGCCACGGCCTCGTCGACCGTCGCGAAGATGCCGTCGCCGAGCTCGGCCTGCTCGGCGGCGGCAAGCGCCTGCTCCCCCCGCAGTCCCGCGCCGCTTCCGCTCGCGCCGAGGCGGGCGCGGACCCGGGCGATGATGGCCTGGACCTGCTCGTCGCTCAGCCCGCTGCTCATGACGCCCCCGCGGCGCGGTGCTTGTGGTAGCGCTCCTGGCCCTCGACCGCCCAGCTGTCGACGATGGCCATGACGACCGCGTCGCAGGGGCGGTCGCGGGTCACCTCGGTCTGCCGCGCGGAGCTGCCCTGCGCGACCATGACCACCTCGTCGACGCCGGCACCGACCGCGTCCATCGCCACGACGAACTGGCCGGTCTCGTCGCCGTCGGGGGTGAGGCCGCGCACGACCAGGAACTTGAGGCCCTCGATCGAGGGCTCCTTGCGGGTCGACACGACCGTGCCGACCACCTTGCCCAGGAGCATGGCGTCTCCTTCCTGCGTCAGGGCCCCGCCTGCGGTCGGGCCCCGTGCCGCTCGCCGCCGCCCCTAGCTCGCGGCGGACTCGGACTCCGCCTCGTCACGCCGGCCGAGCGGCAGCACGACATCGACGTTCGTGTGCGGGCGGGCGATCACGTGGCTGGTGATGAGCTCGCCGACGCGCTCGGCGCCGTGCACACCGGCCTGCACGGCGGCCTTCACCGCCGCGACGTCACCCCGCACCACCGCGGTGGTGTAGCCGCCGCCGGTCTTCTCGAACGACACGAGCTCCACCTTCGCCGCCTTCACCATCGCGTCGGCGGCTTCCACCATCGCCGGGAAGCTCCGGCACTCGATCATCCCAAGGGCCTCTGCCATCTGTCCTTCTCCTCTGCGTTCGCGGATTCGTCCGTGCGTCGTGCTACCTGCCCGTCACCGTTCTGCCGTCGAGCCCTTCCAGCGCGGCCACCGCCGCCTGCCAGCCGACGTCGATGTCGCGCTCCTCGCCCCCGAGGTACACGCGCCCGAGCGAGCCGAAGGAGCGCACCTCGAGGATGTTGATGTCCGCCGCCTTCTCGGCTTCGTTGGCGGCCAGGGCGGCATACGCGGCCGGCTCGCACTCGAGCACGTACAGCGTCTGCTGGGGGATCAGCATGTTGCCGTGCCGCGTGCGGTTGACGAGCTGCGCGTGGTGGTCGTCGACCCGCCGGATGATCTGGCTCGACGCGATGCGCGGCCTGATGCGCTCGGCTTCCGCGGCCCCGATCGCCTCGAGGATGGCGGCCCCGGCCTCGCGCGTCTCCGCCTGCTCGGCCGCGTGCACCTCGAGCAGGCCGAAGTAGCGCTCCACGATCTGCATCCCCGGCCGCACCTGCGTCGCCTTCAGGGCGACGTCGGTGAGCCGGTTGACCTCGATGCCCGGCGCCACCTCCACGTACAGAGACGCGTCCCCGGCGAGGGGCAGGAAGCCCTGGGCCACCGTGCCGAGGAACGCCGCGTACTGCGGCTGGAGGCTGTCCAGGAAGCAGTACGCCCGAAGCTCGATCCCGTCGCTCATCCGGTCTCCTTCGCGTCTGTGTCACGTCTGTCCGGTGCCGGTGCGCCACCGGGGCTGGCTCAGTAGGGCTCGTCGCCGCGCTCCCCGGCGATGATCTGGACGCCCGCGGAGGCCCCGATGCGCGTGGCGCCTGCCGCGAGCATGTCGCGCAGGTCCTCCGCGGTGCGCACCCCGCCGGAGGCCTTGACGCCCATCTCCGGACCGACGGTCTCGCGCATGAGGAGCACGTCGTGGACCGTCGCGCCGCCCGGACCGAACCCGGTCGAGGTCTTGACGAAGCTCGCCCTGGCCTGCTTGGCGAGGTGCGAGGCCACGACCTTCTCCTCGTCGGTGAGATAGGCGGTCTCGATGATCACCTTGAGCGCGGCGCCCACCTCGCGGCACGCGTCCGCGACCTTGGCGATGTCGGCGCGGACCAGATCGTGGTCCCCGCTCTTCAAGGCGCCGATGTTGGCCACCATGTCGATCTCGCGGGCCCCGTCGCGCAGCACCCGCCGGGTCTCGTACGCCTTGATCTCCGCGGGGGTCGCGCCGAAGGGGAAGCCGACGACCGACGCGACCTTGACCGCGGTGCCGCGCAGGCTCTGCGCGGCGCGCCTGACCCAGAAGGGGTTGACGCAGACCGCCGCGAAGCTGCACTCGCGGGCTTCCCGGCACAGGCGATCGATGTCGGCGGCGGTGGCCTCCGGGCGCAGCAGCGTGTGATCGATGTAGCGGGCGAGGTCGCCCGGCACGTCGTGGCCAGCGCCGCTGTAGCTGACCCGCTGCGCGCCGTTGCCGACGATCTCGCGGACCTTGTCCGAGCAGCTCGCCGCGCAGCCGCGCACGCAGTCGGCGCAGGGCTGCCCGTCCCCGCCCTGCGGCGCGGTCAGGGCGTCCACGACCTCCTTCGTGATCGCCTCGATCAGCTGCTCGTGGCTCATCGTCACGCCAGGCCTTTCTCCTGCGCTGCCGGCTGGGCGAGCGCGTAGCGGCGCTCGACCGCGTCGATCATGCCCGCCCGCCTGGCGTGGCGGCCTCCGCCCCACTCGGTGGACAGCCAGGCGGCGACGATCTGCAACGCCAGGTTCTCGCCGACGAGGCCGGCGCCGAGCGCGAGGACGTTCGCATGGTTGTGCTCGCGGCTGTTCTCGGCCGACGAGACGTCCCAGCAGGTCGCGGCCCGCACACCGGGCACCTTGTTGGCGGTGATGGCGGAGCCGATGCCCGCTCCGTCGACGAGGATGCCTGCCTGGCAGCTGCCGTCGGCGACCTTGCGGGCGACCGCATGCGCGATGTCGGGGTAGTCGACGGGCTCCGTGTTCTGCGTCCCGCAGTCGTGCACGGCGAAGCCGCGGTCGCGCAGGTCCGCGGCGATGCGCTGCTTCAGGTGGAAGCCGCCGTGATCGGCGCCGAGGGCGATGTCGCTCAGCGTGCGCCGGCCGGCGCGTTCCGCGTGCTCCGCCGCGGCGGCGGCGTCACCCCCGCCCCCGCCCAGCATGTCGTGGACGACGGCGGCGACGACCGCCCGGACCTCCTGCGGCGTCGGGCCGGGCATGCTCAGCCCCAGACCCGGTTGAGGCGGTGCAGCTCCACCCGGTACTCGTAGCGGCCCCCGACGAAGCGCAGGTGCGTCCGCTCGATCGGCTCGTCGTCGACGGTGCGGGTGGTGCGCTGGATGAGCAGCAGGGGGCTGCCCGGCTCGCAGCGGAGCAGGTCCGCGTCCTCGGCGGTTGCGTTCCAGGGGCGCACGGTCTCGACCGCACGCTGCAGGACGAGGTTGAGCGGGTCGCCTTCGAGCAGCTCGTACAGGGAGCCGTCGCCGAGTGCCCGGGCTTCGAAGCGCACGTCGTGCACCCCGAGCCGCGCCCGCGGCAGCCACGTCTCGGCGACGCCCACGGGCTCGCCGTCCGCCAGGAACAACCGGTGCAGGTAGCGGCACGCGGCGTCGACTGGGATCTCGAGCGCTTCGGCCACCTCGGGGGGCGGGTGCGCGACCACCGAGCCGAGCAGCCGATGGGTCGGGGTGTAGCCCTGGGCGCGCAGGAGCTCCGAGAACGACGTCAGCACTTGCGTGTGCTGGATCCGGGGGGTGCCGACGAACGTCCCCTTGCCCTGGATCCGGCGGACGAGGCCTTCGGCCGCGAGGTCGGCGAGCGCGCGGCGGATCGTGGAGCGCGACACGCCGTGGCGCGCCTCGAGCTCCGCCTCGGTCGGCAGCCGGTCGCCGGGCTGCAGCCCCTGCTCGCGGATCTCGCGCCGCAGACGCTCCCGCAGGCGGTAGTGCAGCGGCAGCGGGACATCGCTGCCGAAGTCCGGGACGTCCACCGTCGCGTGCATCGCCTCGATCAGCATGTTGATAGGTTCTTCGGTTGTTACTATCTATCGCCGTCGCGGCCGCTGTCAATCCCCTGGGTGGCTGGGGCCCGGACGTCGCTGCCGTGGGCACCACACACCGCGAGCAGCCGCTCGCGCCCGCCCGGCCAGACCGTCAGGTACAGCCCGTGTGCGCGCAGCGCCGAGACCGGTTCCAGGCGCAGCCAGGCCAGCGGTGCGTCTGCGGTGGCCTGCGCCCCCGCCGCTGCGAGCACCGCGTGGAAGCGGTCGTGCACCGCGTCGGCGAGGTACTCCTCCACCACCGCGTGGTACACGACCGTGCTGACGCCTGCCGCGGGCTCCGCGAGCCGCGCCGCGGTCCAGTCGTCGAGCGAGGCCGCGTCCACCCGCACCGGCGCGGCCGCAGCGAGGCGCATGGCGCCGCGCAGGCGCGCGAGACGTGACCTCTGATCGGCCCACACCGAGGCGGTGAGCGCCAGCCGGCCGTCCGCGCTCG
>SKPY01000262.1 GCA_007119305.1 Nitriliruptorales bacterium | reverse complement strand
GAGCGGCCGTCCCCGACCGCAGCGCAGCCCAAACGGTGTGCCTGTCGGGTACGTTGGGGATCGTCCACATCACGCGCTGTGCTGGAGAGCCTCTCGCATGTCCGAACCGCATGACCCGCGACGGCCCCGACCAGGTCCCGGCGAGACGGTCGAGGAACGCGAGGGCGTCGCGCAGCGGCCGTGGTACGGCAAGCCGTGGATGCTCGTCGCGCTCGTCGGCCTCGTGGTCGTGCTGCTCGTGCTGCTGTACTTCCTGCTCCGCGATGGCGAACCCGCCGAGGTCGTGATCGACACCCCGGCTCCGGTGGCCACGCCCACGCCGACGCCCACCCCCGAGCCGACGCCCACGCCCACGCCCACGCCGACCCCAGAGCCGACGCCGACCCCCACCCCGACCCCGGAGCCGACGCCCGAGCCGCTGCCGACCCCCACCGCCGTGGCCGCAACCGACGTCGTGATCGACGAGGACTCGCCGGAGACGATCCGCGCGTGGGGCGAGGGTTCGGCGACCACCGAGCCGTTCCCGCACGAGGGCGGTCTCGCGGTCATCCGCCTCGCGCACCGGGGCGAGGGCGACTTCGTCGTGCGGCTCACGCAGGCCGACGGCAGCGACATCGAGGTGCTCGGCCTCGACGAAGTCGACGACGACGCGGACGAGGCCGAGGAGGACGACGACGCGGACGTCGACGACGTCGGGCTGCTCGTCGACGCGACGGGGGAGTACCAGGGCTCGCGTGCGCTCGGCCTGCCGGCCGGCGACTACCGGCTGGAGGTCACCGCCGACGGCGTGTGGGGGGTGGCCTTCGAGCAGCCCCGCTACCTCGCCGGGCCCGAGCTGCCGGTCACGATCGAAGGCCGCGAAGCGATGGCCACCGACCCGTTCGAGACCCCTGGCGGCACGCTGCGCTTCGAATGGGAGGGCGAAGCCCAGCAGGACTTCGAGATCCGCGTGCTCGACGTCGACGGCGAGATCGTCGTCCGCTTCTTCTCCGGCGACGGCGACGTGCACGAGCACGACCTGCCCGAGGGGCTGTACCTGCTCGACGTCAACAGCACCGACCACTGGCAGCTGCGCGTGAGCTGAACCGCCGCTGCGGGCTGGCCCGGGAACCCCACGCGCCCCTGAGGCGGACTCCCGGCGTGCCTGCCACCGCCCGCGCCGGGACGGTCGGGCGCGCTCACACCCGCAATGGCGGGCCCGTCATCGTGGTAGCGACGCGCTCGAGGAGGTCCGCGCGGGCGAACGGCTTGGTCAGCAGCGGCAGGTCCGCACCGGCCTGCTCGAGCACCCCCCGCTCGGCGTAGCCGGACATCACGAGGACGCGCAGCCCCGGGCGCCGGGCGACGAGCTCCCGCGCGAGCTCGTGTCCACGCATGCCGGGCATGACGAGGTCGGTCAGCAGCAGGTGGATCGTGCCGTCGTGGGCGTCGGCGAGCTCCAGCGCCTGCGCGGCGTTCGCCGCCGCGAGCACCTCGTAGCCCACGGCCTCGAGCAGCTCGGCGGCGGTGGCGCGGACCGCGTCGTGGTCGTCGACGAGCAGGACGACCCCGCCGGCCCCGGCCACGCTGGGCCCGCCAGCTGTCGGGTGCAACGCAGACTCCGCGGACGGCAGGGGCTCCTCCGCCCCCGCGGCGGGTGCATGCGGCGCGAGCGGCAGCAGCACCGTGGCGGTGGTGCCGACGCCCGGCTCGGAGTCCAGCGTGAGCGTGCCGCCGCTCTGCACGACGAACCCGTACGCGCTCGCCAGCCCGAAGCCGCTGCCGGCGTCGGGGTCCTTGGTGCTGAAGAAGGGGTCAAGAGCCCGTTCGAGCGTGGCTTGGTCCATGCCGATGCCGGTGTCGGCCACGCGCAGCCGCGCGTAGCGGCCAGGTGCGAGGTCGCCGTCGCCGTCGTCGACCGGGGGCAGCACGACGGTGTCGACGGCGAGGTCGAGCGTGCCGCCGTGTGGCATGGCGTCGCGGGCATTGGTGACGAGGTTGAGCAGCACCTGCTCGAGCTGGGCGGTGTCCGCCCGCACCCAGTCGTCGTCGGCGCCGAGCACGACCCGCAGGGTCAGCTCACCGCTGAGCAGGCGAGCCAGCAGTGGCTCGAGTCGACGCACCACGCTCGCAAGCCGCAACCGCCGTGGGCGCAGGACCTGCTCCCGGCCGAAGGCGAGGAGCCGGCGCGTGAGCTCGCTGCCCTGCTCCGCGGCGTGGGCGATCGCCTCGAGGTGAGGCGTGGCCTCGGGCCCGCACTGCGGTCGCAGCAGCGCGGTGTGGCCGTAGATGACCGTGAGGAGGTTGTTGAAGTCGTGGGCGACGCCGCCGGCGAGGCCGCCGAGGCTCGTGAGCCGCTGCTGACGGAGCCGTTGCTCCTCGCTGTGCTTGCGCGCGGTGATGTCCGTGGCGTACAGCGTGAACCCGCCGTCCGGCGTGGGCGCAACGCGGACCCAGTACCAGGTGTGCAGGGGCTCCGGGTAGTAGGCCTCGAACTCGGCGCTGGTCTGCTGCTCGATGGCTTGGCGGGTGCGACGCTCCAAGTTCGAACCGATCGTCGCCGGGAACACCTCCCGGATGTCGCGGCCCAACACGGACCCGAACTCGGCATCCAGTACGCGCCGCGCCGCGGCGTTCAAGTAGGTGAAGCGCCAGCCCGCATCGAGCTGGCAGACGGCGTCGTCGATGCTCGCGAGCACCTGCTCGGCCTGGTCGCGGGCCTGCCGGGCGCGCTCGCGCGCGTTGCGCTCGGCAGTCACGTCGCAGAAGATCACGAGCAGCCCGTCGCCCCAACGGGTCGCGTGGATGCGGTACCAGCCGTCGAGGTGCTCGTCCCGGTAGAGCTGCTCGTCCGCGGTGAACGGCGTTCCGGTCTCCACGACCGCGACGTAGTGGGCGAACAGACCGGAGTCGCGGTGGGCAGGCAGCAGCTCGAGCAGGCGGTGGCCCTCGAGGTCCTCGCGCCGGCGGCTGATGACCTGCGCGGCCTGGGCGTTCACGGCCTCGTAGCGCAGGTCGACGATCCGGCCGTGTTCGCGCACGGCGACGTAGACGATCGCGGCGTCGGGCAGGGCCTCGAGCACGGACCGCAGGTGTGGGTCGGCCATGCCTCCCCCCTCGGTGGGCGGCATCGAGCGTACCCAATCGGCCACGGCTCCCCCACCCCGCCGCTTGCGGAAGTCCGAACCTGCGGCTGCAGCGCGAAGCGGCACCGTCACCGGCGGACTGGTCCGTCCGGGTCACCCTGCCTGGCCCCGGGCGCACCTGCGGCCCATGCCTGCGTAGCCACTTCGTGAGGCGCTGCTAGTCCCTTTCGTTCAAACCAGCCCCGAGCGCTCAAGCCGGGGCCAAACCCGCACGAAGCGTCTACCGGGCAGCGGAGGCGACAGGGCAGCGGGGGCGACTGGTCGTAACGCTCGGAAAGGGAAGACGATGCGCGCGGCAGCGTCCATGGCCAAGGCCCGGCTCCACGTGCGGGAGACGGAGCGCCTGATCGAGGACCACCTCTATCTCGTCCAGCACATCGTGCAGGAGCTCGCGGCCCGCTACCCCCGCCACATCGACCGTCAGGAGCTCAGGAGCGCGGGGTTCGAGGGGCTCGTCGAGGCCGCCCACCGCTACGACCCTGGCGCCGGCGTGCCGTTCGCGAGCTACGCGTCGATCCGCATCCGCGGCGCGATCATCGACGCGACGCGGACGCGCGACTGGGCGACCAGACGCTTGCGCCGTCAGCACCGGGAGCTCACCCAGGCGGCGCAGCGCTTCGAAGCGCGCGCGGGTCACCGCCCCGACCAGGCCGAGCTCGCCGCGGAGCTGGGCGTCAGCGTCGCTGAGGTGACCGCGCGCCGCGCGGCCGCTGACGCGGCGACGCTGCTGCACCTCGACGCTCCCCGCGCCGACGGCGACGACGCGGGAGCGGCGACGCTCGGTGAGCTCGTCCCGGAACGGGATGGTGCCTGGCTGCCGGATGAGGCCCTTGAGCAGCAGGAGCTCCTGGGCACGGTCCGGACGGCGGTCGCGCTGCTGCCGCCCAACCAGCGCAACGTCATCGAGCGCCATTTCTTCGACGGCGAGATCCTGCGGGACATCGCCGCCACGCTCGGCGTGTCCGAGGCGCGCGTGTCGCAGCTGCGGGCTGAGGCCCTGAACGCCATCCGCGCGTACTTCGCAAGCGCCTTCGACGCGGTGCCTGACGTGGCCGCCGGTGCCCCGGGAGTGCGCCGCCGCGCAGCCTACGTCACGCAGGTGCGCGCCCGGTCGACGTGGCGGAGCCGGCTCGACGGGGTGACCGACCCGATACCGGCCACGGTCGGTTCCCGCTGCGCGTGAGACGCCGCGCACCCTCGACCGGCGCTGCCGCGGCTGTCTGACGCAACGGCCTGCACGGGCCTGGCGGTACGAGGAGCACAGCGGCAGGGCTCAGCGCAGGAACGTCGTCAGCGACGGACCGGTGCCGGCGTGTGGCCAGGCCCGGGCCCGGCCACTGCGCCGGCATGGGGGAGCTTGATCGGCCGCGGCGAGCTCGCGGTTCGCGCACGACGCAGGCCCGTTTCAGCTCGGTCCTCGAGCGCACGTGCCATGGCCCGCCCGTCGGCGGCACCGGATCGAACCGAAGCCCTCGTCGCGGACCAGATCCCGTAGGCTGAGCAGCCATGCGCCTTGCGATCATGCTCGAGCCCCAGTTCGGGCTCACCTACGACGACCAGCTCGCCGTCGCGCGCACTGCCGAGCGGCTCGGCTTCGATGCGGTCTTCCGCAGCGACCACTACGGCGCCGACGCCGGCGACGCGGAGCCCGGCTCCACCGACGCGTGGGCGGCCCTCGCCGGGCTCGCGCGCGACACGCGCGCCATCGGCCTCGGTGTGCTCGTCACGCCGGTGACGTTCCGCCCCGCGGGCAACCTCGCAAAGGTCGTCGCCACGGTCGCGGAGATGGCCGGAACGCGCGACGGCGCGAGCCGCATCGAGCTCGGACTCGGCACCGGCTGGATGGAGAGCGAGCACCGCCAGCACGGCTTCCCCTTCGAGGCGCTCGACGCCCGCTTCCGGCGCCTCGAGGAGCACCTGCAGGTGCTGCGCGGCCTGTGGGACCCGGATGTCGAGCGCTTCAGCTTCGACGGCGAGTTCGAGCAGCTGCACGACGCCCGCTTCGTGCCTGTGCCCGAGCCGCGTCCCCGGCTCATCGTCGGTGGTGTCGGGCCCCGCCGCACCCCGGCCCTCGCCGCGCGCTACGCCGACGAGTGGAACACGATGCTGCTCGGTCCCGAACGCTGCCGCGAGCTGCGCGCGGCGCTCGATGCCGCCTGCGCCGCTGCTGAGCGCGCGCCCATCCCGCTGTCGCTCATGACGCCGGCGCTCGTCGGGCGGACCGACGACGAGGTGCGTGACCGTGCCGCGCGCCTGCTCGAGCGTCTGGGCTCGCCGCGCACGGTCGACGACTACCTCGCCCGTCTGGCAGAGGTCGGGGTCGCCGGCACGCCCGATGCGGCGGTCGCCCGGCTCGGCGCCTACGCCGAGGCCGGCATCGACCGGGTCATGCTCCAGCACCTGGCGCACGACGACGACGCCCTGCTCGAGCTCGTCGCCGACGCGGTCCTCCCGCGCCTGTCTTGACGCCGGCTGGCTGGCGGGCCGCGGCGGCGTGGCCGGAGCGGGGTAGGGCGCTGCCCGGGCGAGGCGCCCCTACGACTCCAGCGCGGCGATGATCGCCTTGCACCAGGGGCCGAGGTCGCCGGGGTGGCGGGCCGAGATGAGGTTGCCGTCCACGACGGTCTCCTCGTCGACCCAGTCGCAGCCGGCGTTGACCATGTCGTCCTTGATGGCGGAGAAGCTGGTCGCCCGGCGGCCCTTGATGATGCCGGCCGAGATCGGCACCCAGCCGGCGTGGCAGATGAACGCGATCGGCTTGCCGGCGGCGTCGAACGCGCGCACGAGCTCGAGTACGGCCTCGCTGCGGCGGAACGCGTCGGGTGCGAAGCCGCCGGGGATGACGAGCACGTCGAAGTCGGCTTCCTTCACGTCCTCGACGCTCGCGTCCGCCGGCAGCGGCCCGTGGCCGCTCTTGCCCGTCGTCGGGCCGCCGTCCATGCTCGCGACGGTGACGTGCATGCCCTCCTCGGCGAGCCGCAGCTTGGGGTAGAGCAGCTCGGTGTCCTCGAACAGGTTCGCAGCGAGCACGAGCGCCTTCTTGTCGTCCAGTGCCATCGCGGGGCCTCCTTCGTCGAGCGCGTCGAACATGTCGGGTTCGATGATGCTCCTGCCCACGATGGCCCGCACCTATGCGTGGTCGCGCCGCAGCCTTACGCGTCGGCGGGAGCCACGGCGGCGACGTCCGGCAGGCCAGCGCCGGCGAGGAGGTTCTCGGCCTTGACGCGTTCGCGGGCGAGGAAGGAGACGAGGCTCTCGCGCGTGTCCAGGTAGGGCCGGCAATCGAGCTCGAGGGTGATCGTGCCCCGGTAGCCGCTCGCCCCGACGTGGGCGAGGAACTCCTCGAGCGGCAGGATGCCCGTCCCGAGCGGCGCGTGGCTGTCCTTGCCGGCGCCGAAGTTGTCCGAGACGTGCAGATGGACCACCCGGTCGCCGAGCTCGTCCCAGGCCTCGAACAGGTCGACTCCGGCGACCGCGAAGTGGCTCGTGTCGAAGACGACGTGTGCGAACGGCGCGAGCTCGGCGGGGGTCACGACGGTCGAGAAGGTGCGGCCGGCCACGGGGAAGAGGTTCTCCATGCCGAACGCGATCCCCAGCTCGGCCGCCCGCGCGTCGGCCGCCCCGGTCCCGAGCCACCTGCGGGCGCTGCGCTCCCAGCGGAACGGGGCATGGGCGACGAGCGTGCGCGCGCCGAGCTCTGCGGCGACCTCGAGGGAGCGCAAGGTCTTCGTCTCGTACTTCGAGCCGAGGACGGTGCGCAGCAGCAGCATGTACGGGCCGTGGACCGCCGGCACGTCGAGGCCCGCTTCCCGGGCGTAGCCGGCGACCTTGTCGGGGTCGCGGGTCTCGGGGTTGTGGGCCAGCACGAGCTCCGCCCCCGTGAACCCCGCGTCGGCGATCGCGTCGAGCACCCAGCCGAGCGGGCTCAGCAGCAGCGGCCCGGTCGACGCCAGGATCTGCGGGCGTGACTGCAGGTGTTGTGCTTCCATCACGGCCAGGCTACTCGCCCGCGCAGCCGGAAGGGGTGGCGGAGCGGGCGCACCGAACCGGCGGGCAAGCCGAGGGGCCGTGCCGGGGGTGGCCGAAGGCGCGCGCCGCTGGGT
>SKPY01000434.1 GCA_007119305.1 Nitriliruptorales bacterium | reverse complement strand
CCGGCAGGTCGTGCGCCGCAAGTCGTTCGCGCTGCACGCCCTGTCCGCCGCCGAGGCCGCCGAGGAGATGGACCGCCTCGACTACGACTTCCACCTGTTCACCTGCGTCGACACCGCCAGCGCGTGCGTCGTCGCCCGCCGGCCCGACGGGCGGGTCAGCATCGCCTCCACCGGGCCCCTGCCCGCACCGCAGGACTGGCTGGTTCCCGATCCTGCCCCGCCACCCACCCTCGATGAGACCCAGGCCCGGGAACATCTCGACGTCACCGGCGACCCATACCTCTTCCACCGCGCCCCCACCTCCGGCGCGGGCGCGGTGCTCTACCGCCGCTACGACGGACACTACGGGCTCATCATCTCAACGGACGGCGCGCTGCCGGCACGTGCTGCGCGGACCGCCACAACCCCGTGAGCGCCACGCCCACGCTCGCGGCCTACGCCGTGGGGGCATCAACCCTCAGGCGACTCTGCGAGGAAGTGCCGGGCCTCCGCCTTGGTCCGGTGGGTGGTGCCGCGGGTGAGCAGGGGCGGCGCGCACAGCACGAGCGCCTTCATCGGCGCCTCACGGGTGTTCGCGAGGTTGTGCCATTCCCCCGCCGGCACGACGATCAGGTCACCGTCGGCCACGCGCTCGTAGCCGCCACGAGTGAACAGCTCGCCGGTGCCCTCGGCGATCCAGTACGCCTGGTCACAGGGGAAGGCCGCCGCCCCGATGTCTTCGTGCGGCTCCAGGGACACGGCCAGGACTTGGAGCTTGCCGGTCATCAGCACCTGGTGAAAGAACGGGTTGCCCTGCGCTAGCTGCACAGCGTTGGCGTGGAAGACGGTCACGGTGGCCTCCTTCGCTCCGGTGTACTGCCCGGTCAGGTCATGGTCCGCCTGTCGTCCGACGCCGTGCAGGGGCGTCTTGCCCCCTCCCCCCGGGGCTTTGGCAACTTACGGCTACGTCGACCTGCAGGGCAGACGTAGCCGGGCGTCACCGTACGGATGCCGCGCGCACGGCCCGCCCGCGCCACATCGACGGCGGCCACGGTGACCGGTGGGCGGACGAACACCGCCGAGGAGCTCAAGGACGCCTACTGGCAGCGCGCAAAGGAGCACCAGCTCGCCGCACCCCCTCCTGAGCAGCGCCGCCATCCCACGCGGAACATCCCGCCTTGTCCCGAACTCGACGAGGGCTCGGAGACATTGGGCCGCGTTCGGCGCCGACCAGTAGCGCGGGGTACCCGACGGCGGGACTCGGCCGGAAGCTGTCGGCGGGGGCAGGTCGAGGTGCGCGACGATCCCTGCGGCTGCCTGCAGGCCTGCGCAGCCCACGCAGCGTGCGAGGCCGGATCGGCCCCGTCGTGCGGTGGCTCTGGCTGCTCGGGTCAGGTAACCCGGGAACGGAGCGCCAGGCCCTCGAGGGCGCCTCCCGCCGCCCCACCGACGAACCCGACCAGGAGCAGGATCGTCACGAACCCGGCGGTGCCGCCGCCAGCTGCGGCGTCGATCGCGTCGCCGAACAGGGCAGCGGGTGCGACGGCGGCGACGCCAGCGACCAGCCACGCGACAGCACCGATGGCAGCCAGACTGCCGTGTCGTCGCAGCTGGTGGCGCAGGATCCGCCATTCGACCGCGCCGGCGACGGCGCCGATCGCGAAGATGCCGAGGACGAAGTCGAGGGGCGGCCCGGCGATGAGGAACCCCGCGACGAACCCGACCGTCAGACCGACGATGGCGGCGGCGGCCACGCGCTTTGTTCGAGGCACTCGGGGCAGCAGCGCCCGCTGCCGCAGATGGGCGAACAGACTGCCCCCGAGGATGAAGGCGGTGAGCAGGGACAGGTCTCGGGCGCTGCTGTCGTGCTCGGCGCCGAGTGCTTCGATGGTGCCGCCGAACAGGCCGAACAGGCCCCAGGCTGCGCTCATCGCCGCGGCGTTGACGGCGGCCCACCTGGCCACCGACCAGCGTGCTTGCGCGGTGCTCGTCTCGTGCGTGTGCGTTGACGGTGCGACCATGACGCCCTCCTGGTTCGCCGGCGCCCCGCATCCCACCGGTGGGGGCGCGTCTCCGCCGGCGCTCGCGTGTGCCGGCCTTGTGTGGCGAGCATCGTCCGCCCCGGCGCAGGTGTCATCGGAGAGGCCCCTGCTTCCCGGTCCGGGTGCGCCCGGATGGCCGGCTCAGGGCTGGCCCCGAGGACGCACCCTGCCCGTTGTGGGAGACTCGATGGGTGGCAACGCGTCGAGAGTCGTCCTCGGTGCTGATCGTGGATGACCATCGCGGATTCCGCGCCTGGGCTCGGGCGTTCCTCGAAGCCGAGGGCTACCGGGTGGTGGGCGAGGCCGCCGACGGTGCGGAAGCGATCAGTGCGGTGCGCCACCTGCGTCCCGAGGTGGTGCTCCTCGACGTGCATCTGCCCGACCTGGACGGCTTTGAGGTGGCTCGCCGCCTCGCTGCCGAGCCCGGGCCTGCGGCGGTGGTGCTGATCTCCAGCCGCGAGCTGGTCGACTTCGGCCAGCGGGTGAGCGAGGCCGGCGTGCACGGCTTCATCACCAAGGTGGAGCTGTCCGGTGAGACGCTGCACGCCCTCGTCGGCGGGGGGGCGTGAGATGGCCGCCGCCCCGACGGATGGGGGCGCGGGTGTCGCTGCGGGTCAGCGCGCAGGAGGTCGGCTGGTGGTGATGGGCATGTGGGCGGTCCTGGCGGTGGCGGTGGGGTTGGCGGGCGCAGCGCTGCTGTTCATCGTGCTCACGCCGTCGGGTCAGGTGGAGCCGTTGACGGGCAGCTCCCACCTCCTCGACGGCGCGCTGGTCCTCGCGTTCCTGGTCTACGTGCTGCTGGGCGCGCTGATCGTGAGGCGTCGGCCAGGCAACCGCGTGGGGTGGATCTTCCTCGGGTCGGGAGGGGGGCTCCTCCTGTGGGTGTTCACCTGGCAGTACGCCAGCTCGGGACTGCTGGCGCGGCCCGGTTCGTTGGCTGGTGCGCGCACGGCGGCGTGGATCTCCGAGTGGGTCGTCGCAGTGGGGTTCGGGCTCGCCTTCACCTTTCTGCTGCAGGTGTTCCCGGATGGGGCGCTGCCGTCGCGGCGCTGGCGGCCGGTGGCCTGGTTCACGGTCGTGGCGCTGGGGGTGTGGCTGTTCACGTGGGCGACGGTGCCCGAACCGCTGGGGAGCTTCCCGCAGGTCGACAACCCGGCGGGGATCGCCGCGGTGGGCCGCCTGGACCCTGGCCTGGGCTGGGTGCTGTTCGTGCTCGCCGTGATCGCCTCGGCCGCCTCGCTGATCATCCGGTACCGGCGCTCAGTCGGGGTGGAGCGCCGGCAGATCCGCTGGTTCGCCTACGCCGCTGTGCTGCCGGCCGTGGCGCTCGTGGCGGTCAGCATCGGCTCGGAGGGCTGGCGACCCGCCGAGGTCGCGGCCGAGGTGTTGTTCCCGGTTGCGGTCGCCGCCGTGCCCGCCGCCGCCTTCGTCGCGATCTTCAAGCACGACCTGTACGACCTCGACCTCGTCGTCTCCAAGTCCATCACCATCGGCGTCCTCGTCGCGCTCATCACCGGCGTCTACGTCGCTGTCGTGGCTGGGGTGGGGGCGGCGGTCGGAGCCGCCGGGGAGCTCAGCCTCGGCCTGGCGGTGCTGGCCACCGCGGTCGTGGCGGTCGTGTTCCAGCCCGTCCGCGCTCGGGTGCAGCACCTGGCCAACCGGCTGGTCTACGGGCCGCAGGCAACCCCCTACCAGGTGCTGGCGGAGTTCTCCCAGCGGATGGGCAGCACCCTGGCCGCCGGCGACGCGCTCCCGCAGCTCGCGCAGTTCGTGGCAGACGGCACCGGGGCCACCGAGACCGAGGTGTGGCTGGTCGTGGGTGGCGAGCTCCACCGAGCGGCCGCCTGGCCGCCACAGCCCGGCCGGCAGAGCGTGGCCTTGAGGGGGGACGGCTCGCCACTGCTCACGGGCCCGTCGCACACGGTGGAGGTCCGCCACCACGGCGAGCTGCTCGGCGCCGTCGCCCTGCACATGCCGCCCGGGCGGTCCCTGACACCCACCGAGCGTCGTCTGCTCGCCGACGTGGCCGCCCAGGCGGGACTCGTGTTGAGCAACGTACGGCTCGTCGAAGAGGTCAAAGAGTCCCGCCAGCGGCTCGTCGCCGCTCAGGACGAGGAGCGCCGACGGCTCGAACGCGACCTCCACGACGGGGTTCAGCAACGGCTCGTGACCCTCGCGCTGGTGCTGAAGACCGCCGCCACCCGAGTCGGGCGTGATCCGCCGGAGCAGGTGGCCGCCACGGTCGACGACGCCGCCTGCGAGATCACCGCGACCCTCGCCGAGCTGCGCCGGCTCTCCAGGGGCATCCACCCGGCGATCGTCACCGAAGGCGGACTGGTCGCTGCGCTGGAAGCGCTGGCGGAGCGGGCGCCGTTGCCGGTGGAAGCCCGCATCCAGCACACCGGGCGCCTGCCCGCCCCGATCGAGATCACCGTCTACTACCTGGTCGCCGAGGGGCTGACCAACGCGGCCAAACACGCCGGCGCGACCCTCGCGACCGTAGAGATCGACCGACTGGACGGCAGCCTCGTCGTCACAGTCGCCGACGACGGCGTCGGCGGCGCGCTCGCCTCGCCCGGGTCCGGGCTCGCTGGGCTTGCCGACCGGGTCGCCGCCCTCGGCGGTAGCCTGCACATCGACAGCCCCGCGGGGGACGGGACCCGACTGCGGGCGGAGATCCCATGCGCGTCGCCATAGCCGACGACTCGCTGCTGTTCCGCGAGGGACTCGCCCGGCTGCTCGAGGGCAGCCGGTTCGAGGTCGTCGCCCAAGCGGCCGACGCCGCCGAGCTCAACGCCGCGGTCGAGGCGAACCGCCCCGACGTGGCCATCGTTGACATCCGCATGCCTCCCACCCACACCGACGAGGGCCTCGTGGCCGCCATCGAACTGCGCGCACAGCACCCGCACCTCGGGGTGCTGGTGCTGTCCCACCACGTCGAAACCCACCACGCGATGCGCCTGCTGGCCGACAACCCCACCCGCGTTGGCTACCTCCTCAAAGACCGCATCACAGCCCTCACCGACTTCACTGATGCCGTCACCCAGGTCGGAACGGGCGGAGCGGTGATCGACCCCGACGTGGTCGCCGCGCTGCTCGGCCGCCGTCGACAACAGGACCGGATCGCCAGCCTCACCCCACGCGAACGTGACGTGCTGGCCCTCATGGCCCAAGGCCGAACCAACCACGCGATCTCCCAGAGACTCCACCTCGGCGCCAAGACCATCGAATCGCACGTCGCGAGCATATTCACCAAGCTCGACCTGCTCCCCGCCCCTGACGACCACCGTCGCGTCCTAGCCGTCCTCACCTACCTGCGCGCCACGTAAGCACCATGACAGGGCACAACGCACCGGCGCGGAGCACGGGCGCGGCCCAACGTCGCCCTGTTGACCGTTCGACGACGTCGAGCTGGCGGGCCGTCATCCCGGCCAGGCCCTGCTCGTCCTCGCGTCCTCAAGGGAGGAGCTGTGCGAGATTCGTGATGGCCGCTTCCCTGTTCGCGATCAGGCGGCCCAACGCTGACTGCATCCGAGGATCACCCAGGTGATCCCTGAAGCCACGTGCGAGGTTGAGCCGAGAAGCGCCCAACCATGCCTGCAGGTCGGGCTCTTCAGACCACACCCCCTCGGTCCGCTGGCCGATGTAGGACCACGCGATCCAGTCGACCGCCGCGTCCGGATACGGGTTGGGTGGGCAGAGCCGGTTCTTGTCCGCGTCGTCGTCTCGGGCTGCCTCGACGAAGCCGAGGAGGGCGGCGTTGACGGACGGTTGGGACTGCCGGACCTGCTGCAAGGTGATCCGGTCGGGTTCGAAGATCGGACGCGCGGTCGCCACCTTGAGGCCGGCGGCCGTGCAGTCCACATGGACCTGGCCGGCGTCGGTGGGGATCGACCCTTCATCCAGCACGATCCGGTCGGCCCCGAGGTGCACGACCCGGCCCTTGCGGACCACATTCTCGACCCTGCGCAGGCTCTCCAGCTCGGCGGCGCTCACCGACGCACCGTGGAACATCGTGGGCTCGACGGTCGGATCGAGCCGGACGAGCTGCCCGCAGGCCTCGAGGCGACGGAAGAGATCATCAACATCGTGTGCTTGAGCCGCGGCCTCGACTTGGAGCGACACCCCCTCGATGAACGTGGCCACTTGATCCAGCGGCTGATAGAAGGCCCGGTCGAGGAGCCAGGCGTCCCGGGCCCTGATCCAGCGGAGCATCTCCGGCGCGACGCCGTTGTCGAGCAGCCACTGGCAGGCGTCCATGGCGGTCTTGCCGGCTCCGATGACCGTGTAGCCCGTGCCGGGCTCGGCCAGCGCGACCAGGTCGTTGGGCGCGGTCAGCCGTACGCCCGGGTCGACCCCGAACGACGGCGTGTGCGTCGACGGCACCGATGACTCGAGATAGGTGGCATCGACGAGCTTGCGCCGCACACGCACCGTGATTGCCTCCCCGGTCAGGCGGGACACGAACTCGTGTCCGTTCGAACCCTGGCCGAGGTAGTCGCTCATCCCGAAGAAGCGCACCTGCCCCGACGGCAGCAGGTGCTCCTCGAGCACCCGGTGGAAGTACGTGCAGATCTCCGCCGCGGTGGCGCGCTCGTAGAGCCCTGCGTTCAGTCCGGCCTCATCGGTCGAGTCGCTGCCCAGGGCCCGCGAGTTGACGCCGTAGTTGGCCGAGGGCATGTGGAGGCGCACGAACGGATAGGCGTCGTGCCAATGGCCCCCCGGGCGGTGTCGACGGTCCACCAGCACGACGTCTGCGTCCGACTCGGCGATCAGCGAGTCGGCGAACGCCATCCCAGACAGTCCCGCGCCGATGATCAGATAGTCGGTGGCGATCACAGTCATGAGGTAGCTCCCGGCGACCATCCCCACGAGACGCTCGGGCACGCGGTCGGGTGTGCCCCGCCCTCGCCATGGCGCTCAGAGCGTAACAGCCGATCCGAGCCCTCGAGCAGGCACCAGGACCGCGCCGCCTCCATCAGCGCAGATCTCCCGTGCAGCGCCGAGGCGCAGTTCGTCCTCCTCGACGCCCACGCATCCTCTACCGTGAGGCGGTGCAGGCACCGGCAGGAGGCGACCCATGCGAACTGCGGTTGAGCTCGACGCACCAGCGAGCCTTGCGGAGGCCAGCCTGTCGCCGCGGGGGCGGGTCCTGGCGAGTCCCGCGACCTGGCGTGACCAGATCCTGTACTTCCTCCTTCCGGATCGGTT
>SKPY01000176.1 GCA_007119305.1 Nitriliruptorales bacterium | reverse complement strand
CGCGGGGGTGGTGGCAGCCGACTGCGAGACGCGGTTCGCGCAGGGCGTGTGCTGGGTTGACCTTGCGGCGGTGGGCGAGCCGGACATGGTGGCTGCCGTGGTGGCCGAGGCAACGGGGGTGCATGAGCGATCCGAGCACGGGCTGGCCGATACGCTCGTCGGACACCTGCAAGAGCAGCATCTGCTGGTTGTGCTCGACAACTGCGAGCATCTCGTGGTGGCGTGTGCAGACCTCGTCGCAGGGTGCTGGGCACATGCCCGGACGTGACGGTGTTGGCGACGAGTCGCGAACCGCTGGCGGTCGGAAGCGAGACGACGTTCGCGGTATCCCCACTGGCGCTGCCGGCTGCCGGTGCCCGGGCGGCGCATGAGGTCCGTGCGGCGGATGCGGTCTGCCTGTTCGAGCGGCGGGCGCGGCAGGTCCGGTCCGACTTCGTCGTGACCGACGACAACGCGGTCGCCGTGGCGGAGATCTGCCGCCGGCTCGACGGGATCCCGCTGGCGCTCGAACTGGCGACCGCGCGCGTGCGGGTGCTGTCAGCTGAGCAGCTCCTCGACGCGCTCTCGGATCGGTTCGAGCCGCTGACGGGTGGCGTGCGCGGAGCGCTGCCACGCCAGCGCACGCTCGAGACGTCAATCGCCTGGAGCTACGACCTGCTCGATCCGGCGCAGCAGTTGGCGCTGGCCCGGCTGTCGGTGTTCGCTGGCGGCATCGACCTCGACGCCGCCGAGGCCGTCACCAGCGATACCGGGACCTCTGCGCTGGACCTGGTCACGGGGTTGGCCGACCGCTGCCTGCTGCAGGTGCGCGAGCACGGCGGTCAGGCCCGCTACCGCCTGCTCGAGTCGATCCGGCTGTACGCCCGACAGCGGCTCGAAGAGCTCGAGGACCCCACGGTGGTGCGTGACCGACACCTGGACCATGTTCTGGAGCTCGCGGCCCAGGCACGAGCCGAGCTGGCCAGCACCGATCCCCAGCCGTGGCTGTCGCGGCCCGCCGCCGACGTCGACGACGTGCGCGCGGCCATGGACTGGGCGGTGCAGCGGCAACGTCCGCTCGATGTGCTTGCGATCGCCGAGCAGACCTGTTTGTTTTGGATGGCCCGTGGGCTGTTCATCGAGCTGCGCCGTCGGGTAGCCGCAGCGGTTGACGCACCCGGCACGGCGGACGCCGAACGTGCTCGCGGACTCGCGACCGCGGCGGTCCTCGCCGCCATGGGCGGCGACTTCCCGGCCGGCTGGGCGTTCGCGGTACGGGCGGTCCCCATGGCGAGAACGCTGGGGGACGAAACGACCCTGGTCCGTGCTCTGGTCTTCCGCGCCTGGTGCGGCTTCTACAGCGGTGACGCGACCAGTGGCGCGGTGCAGGCGGACTCCGGGAGGCGGTCGCACTCGCCGAGCGCCTCGGCGACCGGCAGACCTTCGCGTGGGTACTGACCTACGCCGGCACCGTCGCGACACGCGGGCCCACGATCGCCGCAGGGCGCGCCCAGCTCGAGCAAGCGATCACCGAGACGTGGGCGGCTGGCCAGCACGTCCCGCTCGCCAACGCCTACGCGTTCCTGAGCGGGATGCTGCTATTCGCCGCTGAGCTCGACGAGCGCGGAAGCAGGCGGAGACGATCCCTCGAGCTCGGTCGCAGCGAGGGCGTGCAGGCGTTTGAGCGCGGATCGTCCTGGGGTTCGCCGATCTGCTTCAGGGTGCCGAGCACGCCGCCCGGCAGCAGCTTGCCGCGGCGCGTGTCGCGTCCCCACGCGGGACGCTGTCGACCTTCCAGATGATCGCCCAGCGGCCTATGCCGGGTTGAGCCGCGGCGCGGCTGGGAGGAGGTGTCGTGCGCTAGGGGGCGTTATGGGTTGTTGGCTTGGAGCGTCTTCTTGATGTCTTTCAGGAGAAGAACGAGGTGCAGTTCGTCGGTGGGGCTGGGCTCGAACTCGGGGATGAGGTGAAGGTAGAAGTCGCGCGCCTGCTTCGACTCGCAGTGCACGAGGAGGCCACGGCAGCCGATGTCGTCGCTGATCGCGGCCACGCGCTGGATGACATCGCCCAGGAGCGCCGCGCCCAGGCCTTGGCGTTCGTGGTCGCGGTGCACCCCGAGCCGTGCCAGCAACGCCACGGGTTGGGGGTAGTTGCCGGCGCCTTTGCGCAGCCGCGTGGGGGCGTCGGCGAGATCGATCTGCGCCATCGTCCACGCGTAGAAGGCCACCACCTGGTGGCTGTCGACCGGGGTGACCACGAACACCTTCGTCGTTGCTGTGGCCATCGACTGGCGGGCGTGACGCACCAGCCAGTCGGTCTGCTCGGCGGAGGCGCAAACGAAGGCGTCGAGCTCGTGGGCGGGGCCGAGCGGCTCAGGCGGCCGGTAGGTCACTCGTCGAACGGGGAGGGCCGCGCCATCAGCTCTCGTAGACCGGGCAGCTCCCGGGCAGGCCGGGAGTTGATCGCCTCCCAATCGGCCGCCGCGCGCCCGGACATCACGAAATGCTCCCGGTCGGCCAGGACCCGTTGCGCGGCGAGCACCAGGCTGGACTCGGCGAAGTCGGTCAGGTTGCTTCCCGAGGCTTCCACGGCACGCTCGACCAGGCGCCGCACATCGGGCGTGGTGCGGAACTCGATCCGTTCGTCGCGAGCGCGCGCGATGGCCATGTCATCCCTCCCTTGTCCGGCCATCGTACGGCCACGGTCTCAGGACGTCAACCTCGCGGGTCCGTGAAGGTGGGCAGGGGGAAACGCGGTTCGCACTGGAAGCGGCGGCGCGGTCCGAGGCGGTGACCGCGGTGGCCGTCTATGAGCCCGCACTGCCGCCTGGTGTGTGGCCCGAGCAGCAGCGTGCGGCTGTCGGCGACACCGTCGCCCGCGTCGGCGAGCTGGCCGCTGCAGGCAAGCTGACGGACGCGGCTCGCGCCTGGGCCGAGTTCGTGTTCCACGACGGGGAGGTCGCGGCGTTGGACTCCGCCGGCTACCTCGAGGCCACAGGGCGCTACGTCCCGGTCTTGCTCAACGACATCCAGCAGGGCAGCCAGCCCGGAGGCCCCACCGCTGCCGATCCGGAGATCCTCGGCCGGATCTCGGCGCCGGTGCTCGTGCTGCACGGACCGGACACCGTCAATCCCTTGTTCACCGCCTGCGCGCGGCACGTGGCCGACCACGCGCCCAACGCACGGGTGCACGAGATCCCTGGCGCCGGGCACGCCGCCCCCCTGACCCACCCCGAGGCGCTCGCAGAGGCACTCACGGAGTTCTTCTCGCCAGCGCAGCAGCCGGCCTGACCCACCGATCGACACCAGCAGGCCCCTGTACCCGACCGGCGCGGCGACCCACCGCGAACCCGAACCGCTCGACGACCTCGCCTGCTGACGATCCTCGACACGTCGTACAAGGAACACCGCACAAGCAAAGAAGCAGGGAGGACAGGCTCATGACCGATGTCATCAGCCACAGCCGACAGATCGAAGCTCCACCGCAAGCGGTCCTCGAACAGATCATCGACATCGAAGCCCTGCCGTCGTGGAACGACAAGATCAAGGAGGTGGTAGAGCGGCCCGAGCGCCTCGCCGAAGGCGCCGCGTGGACGGTGCGCGTCAAGGCGAACGGGGCGAAGTGGAACAGCAACTCCGAGGTGGTCGAGCTCGACCGGACACAGCACCGGTTCGTCCATCGTTCCAAGCGTGAGGGCAACAACCCCTCGTACGCGCAGTGGACCTGGACCGTGCACCCGACCCCGGCCGGCTCCAAGGTGACGGTCATGTGCGAGCCACACCCCAAGACCTTCTTCCTCAAGCATCTCTTGCTCCCAATGCGCAAAGGGCCCCTGCGCAAGGAGATCCGAGCATCCCTGGACAAGCTGGCCGAGTTGGTGCCCGCATAGCAGGCGTCGGGACCCCCGGCTACCAGCTGATCGCCGACCACGGTCTAACGTCCCCGCCCGGCTTCGTCGATTGCGGACTATGCCGGGTAAGCCCGACGGTCGAGGCGCCCCGCGGTTCCTCACGCTTGGTAGTCGCGACGCGATCCTGAGCCGGCAGTCCTGCCCCAAGTCGGACTGCGGTCGACCGGGCGTGACAGGGCCGTTGTTGACAGGAAGGTCGCCTCGCCGGCGGCCAGAGGCCACAATGGCGATCGAGTCGTACAGGAGTGAGCCCATGTCACGGGTGCGTGCCGAGATCGAGATCGACCAAGAACTGCTGCGGTGGGTAGACGAGCAAGCGTCCCGCAGCGGTCGCTCGCGTGATGAGGTGGTAGAGGACGCTGTGCGCCGCGGACGCCAGGCCGGACGATCGTTGGTCGAGACCGCCTCGGCGGTCTGGGAACGCAGCGACTTGACCGGACGGGAGGCCATGGCGCTCGCGCGGGCGGAGACCGAGGCGGTCCGGGCGCAGCGGCCCTTGTCCAACCGTGGCCAGGACGGCTGAACGCTCGGGCACGCGGCGCGGATCGTCGCCGACACCAACGTGCTGGTGTCGGCGCTGCTGTCTCCAGGAGGTGGCCCGGGCGCCCTGCTCGCCGCGGTCGACACCGGCGAGGTGGTCCTCGTCGCCGCCCCAGGGCTTCTCGACGAACTCGGGGAGGTGCTGGCGCGCGACCGCTTCCGCGCCTGGGTCTCGGTGGAACAGGTCGAGGCGTACGTGGACGCCATCCGCCACCATGCCGAACTCGTCGATGACCCAGACGAGCTTTCGCCTGTCAGCCGCGATCCTGACGACGACTACCTCATCGCCCTCGCCCGGGCCGCGGGTGTCGATGCGCTCGTCAGCGGCGATGACGACGTGACCAGCCTCGAACTGGACTCTTGACATCCTCACGCCCCGCCAGGTGCTCGCCCGCCTCCGCTGAGCAGCCGACCGGCTGCGCCGTCGCGAGGCCACGTCGTTGAAGGGTGCGAGGCGGCCAAGCGCCAAGCGCGGCACCGGCCGTACGTGAAGATGGCATGGCCACCGGGCCGAACCACCCCGACGCGACTTCGGTCCAACCACCCTCATGCAGCCTGCCAAGTTCGGGATATGCCGGGTTGTACCGAGGTCAGGCGCAGGCGATCTTCGTCACGCTCGGTAGTCCCGGGCGGCGGGAGGGAAGCCTGGGAGGCCCCGCAGCAACCTTCCGCGATCCGCTGAACTCGGACCATCCCGCCCAAGCCACGGTTCCGCAGTCATTACCGGGTGGGGGGGAGGAGGATCAGGTTGTCACGGATCGCAATGCCGTACGTGTCCCGGTCGGGATCGAGGGCTTCGATCTTCGAATGGGGTCTACTCCGTCGACGTGCAGTTCCGCGTCGCGGAAGCCGCGCTGGTAGAAGCGCGGTGCAGCGACGTTGTCGTTTGTGGTTGCAAGCCAAAGCTCGCGGGTGCCATCCCGGTGTGCGGCTGCGATGACCGCCTCACCGGGGTACTACCCGTGCCGGTGTGGCGGTGTCGTGGGTAGCCCGGCGAGGTAAGTACGCGCTGTCCGCGCATAACCGTGACAACATGTGCGCTTTGTTGGGCAGATTTCCCACGATGTACGGATCACACCTTGTGATCGTCTGGCAGCCGTGTTACCACCTGCGGCATTCAGAGCGCGGCTCCTGCCGGGTCATGGGTCGCGTCCATCACGAAACGAGGGTGTGACGCACTGCGTCCGGTCTGCGGCGGGGCGGTGCGCGCCTGGGGATGGGGCTCACCATGCGGGATGCGGGATTCTGGGCAGGTCTGCGTCGTGGAGGTCGTGGCAGGCGGGGAGCACGGTGGATCGCCGGCGTGTGCGCGCTCGCGCTCATGTTCCCTCTCGCCGCGCCGCTCGTCTCGCCGGCGTCTGCGGAGCCGGAGCCGGAGGCGCAGCGCTTGCGCGACGGCATCTCCCAGGCGCTGCGGGCGCTCGCCGGTGTCGACACCGCAGCCGAGCTGCTCGAGACGGTGCCGTTGACCCCGGCGCCGCTGGACGAGCTGCTGTCGCTGGGGTTCTTCTTCGACGAGCTCGCCGAGCGTGTCGAGGCACTGTCGGACACGATGGAGGAGCTGCGGGCCGACCTTGAGGACGGGCTCGCGTTCGAGCACGAGGACTCCTTCGAAGGCCTCGAGGAGGACTTCCGCGCGGCCGTCGGGCTCGACGGCGTCCTCGACGACGAGGCCGAGACCGTCACGCTCGACGTGAGCCTCGAGCGTGAGGTGTTCGCACCGCTCGTCGTGCTCTCCGACCTCGTCGCCTATGACAGCGGCGCGCTGCCGATCCATGTCGGCCTCGATGCGACGCTCAGGATCGACTACGACACCGACGTCGACGACCTCGACTTGCGCGTGAGCCTCGAGGGGCTCGAGATCGGCGCCGTCCTCGGCGACCCCGAAGACGAAGACCCCGGCATCAGCTTCGGACCCGGCGAGCTGACGATGAACGTCGGCATCCTCGCGGTGGAGGCCACCGGCGCGGTGGGGGCCGCCGTCGCCCTCGAGGCGAGCACCGAGGCGACGCTGTCACTGGCTGACTGGACCGAGACCCCCGGCGTCGAACTGTTCACCGTCGATGCGTCCGAAGCAGACGCCAACGTCGCCTTCGACCTCTCCACCGACCTCGACGGCGTCGACGAAGTCGAGGCGTCGATCGACCTGGTCGCCGAGCAGTGGGAGGACCGCAGCGACCTCGCCGGCTGGGTCGACGCGATCGAGGTCGATCTCGGGGACCTCGCCGATTTCCGCAACATCCTCCTCGAAGAGGTCATCGCCGGGATCGCCCAGCTCGCCGTCGCGCTGGGCGCCACGCAGCAGTCCGGCGTCGCCGACCTCAAGCTGCCGCTGCTGCGCGAGCGGGGCAGCCAGCTCGTCCACGCGGGCCAGGCCGTCCTCGACTGGCTTCTCGACCAGACGGCGACGATCGACGGGGAGGAGATCGCCCTCGCGCGCATTGAGGACGACGGCCGCATCCGGCTGCTCGAGGACCTCGACCGCGAGCTGCTCGTCGCGCTCGACCTCACCGACCTCGAGGCGATCCTCGACAGCCTCGCCCAACGGGCAGAGGTGTCGCTTGAAGGCCTCGCCTACGACGTCACCTCGACCGAGCTGACCTTCGATCTGGACTGGGATCTGTCACCGGACCTGCCCGAGGGCCGCGAGCTGCGCATCGACATCTCCGACCGGCTCGAGGCGCTGTCGGGGGTCGGCAACCTCATCGACGCCGCGGCGCCCGGCGAGCCGCGCCAGAGCGAGCTCTCGGTGGACCCGCGCGTGTTCGCCTCCCTGGAGCTCGCCTTCGACCTTACCTTCGACGAAAAGCGTGCGGAGCTCGCCGACGCCGACTTCGACTTCGACGCGGTCGACTTCGAGCCCGACGAGCTCATCGCCGTCAGCGAGCGGGTGAAGATCCTCACCGACGACAGCGGCGTGGCGATCGACCTGCCTGTCACCGGCACGCTTGACCTGCGCGGGACGATCGGGTTCCTCGGGCTGTCCGCCACGACCGGTGAAGACACGTTTCGGATCGAAGCCGGCGAGGCCGACCACATGATCCAGGTCGGCTTCGAGGACGGCGCCGAGGAGGGCAAGCTCACTCTCGCTGAGCTCATCGACGGCCTCAGCGATCTCGACAGCGTCGCGGTCGACGTCGACGTCGTCGTGCCCGCGTTCGACCTCACCCTCGCCGCTCAGGTCGGGGACACCGAGCTTGACGGCTCCATCAGCATCTCCGCGGAGTGGGTCGGGTTCGACCATCCGGACGCGCCGCCGCCGCTGGACGTCGACGTGAACACCGACGACCTCGGCGGGCTGCTCGACTTCCGCTTCGACGACGACCCGTTCGCACTGCTCGAGCTGCTCCTCGGCGCGCTCGACGGGCTCACCGCCCAACTGCAGGAGCAGGTGCGCGAGGGCACCGAACTCGGGACCATCCCGGTCGTCGACGTCGACCTCGAGGACCTGGTCACGGGTGTCGCCGAGGTCCGCGAGACCATCGGGCGGGTCGCCTCCGACCCGGACCTGACGCTGCAGGCCGCCGTCGAGCGGCTCAACTGCGTGCTCGCCGAAGAGCTCGGCGTCGGCAGCTGCAACCCGGACGCGCCGACGCTGCTGTCCCCCGAGGTCATCACCGAGGACGACGGGTCGTTCACCGTGGTGTTGCGGACCGCGCTGTCCGCCTGCGGCGGCGAGGACGCCGACTGCACGATCGAACGGCCCGTCTCGCTGCCGCTGCAGCTCGACCTTCGTGACGCGCTCGGCGACGCCGCCGGCTCGCTCGTCGGCTTGAGCTCCGACGGCCAGATCGAGGTCGACTACGACATCACCGCCGCGCTCGACGTCGGCGTCGAGCTGCCCAACGTGAGCCTGAGCGCCGACCCTGACGAGCCCTTCCAGGTGGTGGGCGCGCCGCGCGCAGTGCTGTTCGACTCCAGCGGCATCGAGGGGTCGCTCGCGGTCGACGCGCAAAGCGTGCTCGAGATCGCGCTCGGCCCCTTGACGGTGTCTGCCGGACGCGAGGGCGTCCCGGCCGTGGGGCGGGTCGGCCTCGGCATCGAGATCGACAACACCGTCGACGACGCTGACCGCGTGGCCATCCAGCAGGTTGGCACCTGGGCCGCCGGCCTCGACGCGCGGTTCCCCGTCGAGGACGCCGTGAGGTGCCCCGGCGGCCTCGAGCCGCCCGAGCCCGAGAACGGCGACAACGACGAGGAGAACGGGGAGCAAGACAACGACTTCCTCGACGAGTCCAACCGCGAGGACGAAGTCCCCGACGGTCTCGAGGGGCAGGCGTGCGCGCGGCTGCCGTTGTACATCGGCGGCGACGGCTGGATCGGCGACATCACGTTCGCAGCCGGCGACCTGTTCGACACCGACACCTGGGACGTGGACGCCCCCGACGAGCTCGCCGAGCGGCTTCTCGCGGCCGCCATCGACTGGCGGGTGCTCTTCGACGGGCTGCGCTACGTGGTCGAGCGGGTCGCCCGCAGCCTTGATGGCGCGCGGCAGGGCGTGCGCGTGCCGGTGATCGGCGAGGTGCTCGACGGCGGCGCCGGGCTCGCGGCAGACCTCGACAGCGCCCTGGCCGACCTCGACGCGTTCCTCGCGGCATTCGAGGAGGAGTTCGGGGAAATCGAGACCGTGGAGGCGCTCCAGGACGCGCTCCAAGAGGCGCTCGACGACGTGTTCGAGTCGTTGGGCGAGCTCGCCATCACGATCGAGCTGCAATGCGAGGACGGGTGCGACCTCACGGCGGGCGTCGAGACTGTCGACGGCGCCGAGATCACGCTCGCCTTCAGCGAGGACACCAGCGGCGTGATCGACGACTTCGACCTCGGGTTCCCCGGCCTGTCGCTCAACGTCGACAGCCCGCTTGGCGCCTCGGTCGACGTCGCGCTCGAGCTCGCCGTCGGGGTCGACCGCAGCGGCGGCTTCTTCCTCAGCACCGAGGACGAGGGCGGCGCCACCCGCCAGCAGCTCGGGGTCGAGACCACCGTCGATCTGCCGCTTGCGATATCGGGCGACCTCGCGCTGTTCCGCGTCGACCTCGAGAAGCTCGTCCCGGAGGAGGACGACAACGATGAAAACAACGAAGAGCCGCCGCCGTTCCCCTACGACGACGAGTTCGGAGACAAGGGGCACGACCTGCGACTCGTCCTCGGGGCGGAAGTGCGCGCCGGCGACGACGGACGGCTGCCGCTGCAGCAGCTGCTGTCGCTGGACCGCGAGACGTTCGTCGTCAGCGCCGACGCCACCACGGACCTGCGCTACAAGCTCACGACGAGCACGACGCTGCCGGGCCTCGACGCCGAGGACTTCCCAGAGGTCTTCCCCACCATCGAGGCCGATTTCCTGCTCTTCTGGGAGTTCGACGTCGACTCCCAGGGCGGGTTCGAGCTCGACGTCAACGACCCGAAAGCCTTCGGGTTCCGCGACGTCTCCGTCGACCTCGGCGCCTTCGTGAACGACTTCGTCGGCGAGACCCTCGGGGAGGTGCGGCGGTTCACCGAGCCGTTCCAGCCGGTGATCGACACGATCAGCGCCCCCATCCCCGGCCTGTCCGACCTCGCCGAGTCGGTCGGCCTGCCCCCCATCACGATGCTCGAGCTGTTCGAGGCGGCCGACGGCGACCTCGAGTTCATCCGCCGCGTCGTCGCGGTCGTCCAGCTCCTGAACGACCTCGACGACGCGAACGACGACAGCGACGCGATCACGATCGCCGCTGCGGTCGACCTCAACCTGGACGCGCTGCGCGGCGCGCCCAAGCCGCCCGGCCAACGTGAGGCGCTGATCCTCAGCACGACGTCGCCCGACAACGGCGAGGTCGACAACCTGCTGAGCGAGCTCGGCACTGAAGCCGGCGCGTTCGTCGGCCGGACTGAGGCCGGCGGGCTGAGCTTCCCGGCGTTCGAGAACCCCTCCGAGCTGATCGGATTGCTCGTCGGCGCGGACCCGGTCCTCGTGCGGTGGGACTCGGGCACGCTGCGGGCCGGGTTCGCCGTCACGCACGACTTCCCGCCGATCTTCGTCGGGCCGGTCCCGATCGGGTTCTCGCTGTCCGCCTCCGCACAGATCGAGGGCCGTTTCGCGGTCGGCTTCGACACGTACGGGATCCGCCGCGCCGTCGAACGCTTCAACGACGGCGCCAGCGCCACTCAGGTGGTCAGCGGGGTCGGGCTGTTCTTCCACGGCGTCTTCCTCGACGACCTCGACGAGCACGGCAACGACGTGCCCGAGATCGAGCTGTCCGCGACGTTCGCCGCCGGCGCCGGCGTGAGCGTCGGGATCATCTCCGCCGGCCTCGAGCTCGGCCTGCGCTCGCTCATCGACTTCGACCTGCGCGACGAGAGCGGGACCGGGAAGGTCCGTGCCGACCAGATCGTCGACAACATCAACACGCCGATCTGCCTGTTCGAGGTGGGCGGGCAGCTCGACGTGTTCCTCAACACGTTCCTGAAGATCCGGCTCGGGTTCACCTCGAAGACGACCCGGTCGACGATCTTCGAGTACTCGATCCTCCGGCTCGAGGACATCTTCTCGGCCGTCTGCGATCCCGACGAGCCGAACCTCGCCGACGTGGACGACGGGGTGCTCGTCGTGCACGTCGGCCCGCTCGCCGGCGAGCGCAACGTCGGCCTCGAAGGTCCGGGACAACCGCTCGAGGACGAAGAGGTCGTCATCCGGCCGCTCAACGACGACAACACGTCCTTCTCCGTCGCCGCGTTCGGCGAGTACGAGGAGTACCACGGGGTCACCGGGCGCACGGTGTACGGACGCAACGTGAAGATCGTCGTCGACGGTGGACGAGGCGACGACGTCATCCAGCTGCTCGACGGCGTCGACGTCGCCGAGGCGCTCGGCGACAACGACAACCCGAACGGCAACGACGACGAGTCGGTCATCCCCATGGAGGCCAACGCGATCGTCTGCGGCGGGCCCGGCAACGACGTCATCGTCGGCGGCCGCGGGAACGACATCCTCATCGGTGACGGCCGCTGCGTGACCAATACGGGCAGCATCAACATCGACCTGACCGAGCGCCCGCCGCCGGACGACCCCGACGAGGACCCCGCGCCGGGCGACGACGGCAACGACCGGATCTACGCGACCGGCGGGGACAACATCCTGCTCGGCCTCGGCGGCGACGACCAGCTCCACGGCGGACCCGGCCGCGACGTGCTCGTCGGCGGCAGCGGGAACGACATCCTCCACGGCGGCGACCCGGAGAGCGGCTCCGAGGGCGACCTGCTCATCGGCGGCAGCCTCATCCTGGGGCCGTCAGACACCGGCCACCTGCCCAACGACGCGCACGTCCTCCCGCTGCCCGACGGCAGCGAGGACCCCGGGGACGATCAGCTGTTCGGCGGCCGCGGGGACGACATCCTCATCGGCGACGATGGCGGCGCCGACGTCGACGGCAACGTCTGGGTCGACCAGAGCCAGGGCGGCGACGACGTGCTCGACGGCGGCCCCGGCAACGACCGGCTCTTCGGCGGTCCCGGCAACGATGAGATCTACGGCGGCCGCGGCAACGACTTCCTCCACGGCGGGCCGGGCAACAACGCGCTCGTCGGCGGCACGTCGAGCGACGACGAGGACCAGCCGGGACGCAACATCCTCGTCGGCGGCCCCGGCAACGACCACCTCGTCGCGCACAACGCCGAGGTCGTCCGTGCCGAGGAGAACAACAACGGCCACGAGGGCGCCCTCCCCGAGATCATCGGCGTCATCGCCTTCGACGGACCCGCGACCGACGACGCGCTGCTCATCGGCGGGTCCCTGCGCGATCTCGGCTCGCCGGGCGACGACGAGCTGTGGGGCTCCGGCGGCGACGACCTGCTCATCGGCGACAACGCCCGACCGGACGACCCGAGCCTGCGTCCTAGCCATGTCGGCGGCTTGGAGCTGTACCCGGCCGGCCTCGACGCCGACGCGTTCGAGCCGCTCGCCGACCGCGACGCGCACGGCTACCCCGAGGGGGTCGCCCCGCTCGACACCTTCGGCGGAGACGACCGGCTCTACGGCGGTCCTGGAGACGACACGCTCATCGGCGGGCCCGGCCACGACGTCCTCGTCGGCGGGTGGCCGGTGCGCCAGACCGCGGCGGGCACCCCCGTGTCGCGCATCGACGCCGGCTCCGACCTGCTGATCGGCGGGCGGGGCGACGACCTCGTCATCGGCGACCACGCCGACGTCGCCGAGGACGGCGTCGGCGCCGAGGTGGACGCCACCCTGCTGCCGAGCGCGGACATCACGAGCAACCGCCTCATCGGCGGCCGGGCAGCCGAGCAGGACCCGCTGACCGGCAACCCCGGCAGCGACAAGCTCATGGCCGGCCGTCACGGCGACGTCCTCGTCGGCGACGACGGGCACATCACCGCTCACGGCGCGGGCGCGGGCGACCGCACGGTCACCGTCATGCTCAACGTCGGCGGCAACGACGAGCTCATCGGCGGCGCCGGCGACGACCGGCTGTTCGGCGGCCCGGGCAACGACGACCTGCGCGGCGGCGGCGGCGACGACTACCTCGAGGGCGGCCCCGGCGACGACAAGCTGCACGGCGGCCCCGGCGACGACGCGCTGATCGGCGGCAGCTCACGGCCAGAGGTGCCCAGCGGCGCCAACCGGCTCGTCGGCGGCGCCGGCGACGACGCGCTCGCCGGCGACAACGCCCGCATCGAGCGGACCGCCCCCGGCGCGGGGATCCACGGCAGCAGCTGGCTCGTCGAGCTCTACGACGTGCCCGGGCCCGGTGACGACTCCGACCCGGCCACCGCCGGCGACGACGTCCTGATCGGCGGCGCCCTCGGCGGCGGCACCGGCTCGAACGACCTGCTGTTCGGCCAGGGCGGTGACGACCTGCTGTTCGGCGACGGCGCGCGCGAACCGATCGACGAGGTCGCGGCCGCCGCGCGCTACGGCGACGTCAACGTCAACGACGTCTGGGGCCGGTTCGTGCCCGTGGACACCGGCCCGTCCGGCGACGACCTGCTCGTCGGCGGCCCCGGCGACGACGCGCTGTTCGGCGGCCCCGGCCGCGACGCGCTCATCGGCGGCAACAGCGTCCACATCACCGCCTTCGACCCGCCACGCGACGTGTCCGACAACGACGAGGTTCACGTGGTCCCGGCGATTCCGCCGTCGGCCACGGGCGACCTCACCCCGCTGCGCGAGGCGCCGAGCGGCGACAACCTGCTGGCCGGAGGCCCCGGGGGCGACGCGCTCGCCGGCGACAACGCCCGCATCGAGCGCGTCCCCGGCGAAGGCGTCGACGGCGGCCCGTTCGTCGTCGAGCTCTACGAGATCGCCATGGCCGGCGAGGACGCACCCGACGCGGCCACGGCCGGTGACGACGTCCTCATCGGCGGCTCGATCGGCCCCGACCCGACGTTCGCCTCCGACGACGCGCTGTTCGGCCAGGGCGGCCACGACCTGCTGTTCGGCGACCACGCGACCGTGGTCGGCGCCGACGGGGACGCCGCAGCCGCCGCGCAGTACGGCGACCTCACCCTCAACCCGACCTGGGGCCGGTTCGCGCCCGTCGACACCGGGCCCGGAGGCGACGACCGCCTCGAGGGCGGCGCCGGGAACGACGTGGCCTTCGGCGGGCCCGGTGAGGACATCGTCATCGGCGGCTCCGACCGCCACCAGCCTCTGCCCGACGACTGGGACGGCACCGCGCCCGGACCGGTCGAGCTCGAAGGCGCGGTGGCCGGCAGCGACGTGCTCGTCGGCGGCCGCGGCGACGACCTGCTCGCCGGCGACAACGCCCGCGTGCAGCGACTAACTGCTGCGGCGCAAGGTGACGGGTGGGCCCAGGCAGCCGCCGAGGCCGCCTACGGCGTCGACCTCTACGACGTCGCCTACGCCGGCGAGGACGCCCCGCACCCCGACACCGCCGGGGATGACGTGCTGATCGGCGGCTCGATCGGCACTGCCGGCACCCCCGTCGGCGACGCCGGCGACGACATCGGCTTCGGCCAGGGCGGCGACGACCTGCTTATCGGCGACGACGCCGTCCGGCTCGACGACGCCCGCCGGTTCGCCCCGCTCCACGACGCGAGCGACGGGGACGACCACCTCGAGGGTGGCCCAGGCGACGACGTGCTGTTCGGCAACGCCGGCGACGACGTGCTCATCGGCGGTAGCTCGGACCGCGGCATCAGTGACGCCGCGACCAACGGGGTCGTCGCGGGCAACGACATCATCGTCGGCGGGCCCGGCGACGACTACGGCCTCGGCGACAACGGCCGCGTCGAGGAGCCGGCGCCGTGGTGGGCGACCGGCCTCGGCGGCGCGTCCGTCACGCCGTTCGACGAGCCGGTCGCCGGCGAGGACCTCCCGCTGCCCGACACGTTCGGCGACGACCTGATGATCGGCGGGTCGCTGCGCGGCGACGACGCAGGCCTGTTCGGCGAGCAGGCCGAGGCCGACCACCCCGGCCACGACCTGTTCCACGGCCAGGCCGGCGACGACCTCATGTTCGGTGACGACGTCGTCGTCGACGTCGGTCTCGTCGGCGACTGGGCGGACGGCTGGCAGGCGCTGCGCCCCGACCTGTCGACACCGATGGAGGACTGGCCGGTCGCGACGCTCGACTGGGTCGACGATGGCGATGGCGGCCGCGAGGCCGCCGCCGGCGGCGACGATCTGCTGCTCGGCGGGCCTGACGACGATGTGATCTTTGGCGGCCCCGGCCAGGACGACATCATCGGCGGCAGCTGGGACGCCGACCGCCACGACGGCCGTGATCTTATCGATGGCGGTCCCGGCCACGACGTCGTCGCGGGCGACAACGCGACGATCCTGCGCCCGCTCGACGACGACGGAATGCTCACCTGCCAGACCTATCGGCACCAGCCGCAGGGTGTCGACGCCGACCCGAGCCTCGACGCGGACGTCGGCCTTGGCGCCTGGCGCACTGCCACGAACGACGGCGCGGACCGCGAGTTCGCCTGCGACGTCGGCACGCTCGACGCCGACCCGGACGAGAAGGTCTTCACCCGGGTGGTGCGCGACATCGAGATGCTCGACGAGGAGCCCGGTGTCACGAGCGGCAGCGACCTCGTCTACGGCAACCACGGCGACGACGACCTCATCGGCCAGTTCGACGACACCGACGCGTTCCACGCCGGCGACTGGGGCGAGGCGCCCGTCTGGGCCAGCGGCGACGACGGCATCCCCGGCTGGCGCATCGTCGAGTGGTGCCGCCTCGACGAGCAGTTCGCCCACCCCGACATCGGCGGTGACGCCGAGAACATGGCCGAGTACCTCGCGACGAAGAGCGTCGAGGTCGACGGCGAGTTCGGCCTCGACGACATCGCCTTCGGCGGCGACGTGCTCTGCGGCGGCCCCGGCGAGGACGCGATCCTCGGCGACCAGGGCGTCGTGCGCAACATCGTCGAGGACGGCTCACGGGAGGAGCTCATCGAACCCCAGGAGCCGTTCATCTCCACGACGGTCTTCCGCGAGGGCACGCTCACCCGCGAGGTCGAGCTCACCCAGATGCACGTCGGCGGCGACGACGTCCTGCTCGGCGGCGACGACAGCGACTGGATGCACGGCGGCGCCGGCGACGACCTCATGAACGGCAACGACGGCGACGACGTGCTGTTCGGCGGCGACGGCGACGACGCGCTGTGGGGCGGTCGGGGCAACGACCACCTCTACGGCGGCCACGGCGACACCCACCTCGACGTGCGGCCACGCCCGGCGTCGGACGACACGCGCGGCCGACGGGTCGCCCGTGCGCACGACCCACCCGAGTGGTTCTTCGTCGCCGTCGACGGCGACACCTACGACGGCATCGACCACATCTACGGCGGCTGGGACTCCGACGCCATGCAGGCCGACGTGGCGGACACCGGCCCGGTCCAGGGTGACCGGCTCATGGACTGGGCGGGGACGTACAACATCTACTACCTGTGCCCGGCAACCTACGGCGCCTGGGTGGCCCTGCGTGAGATCCAACCCGGGCTTCTCGAGTACCTCATCAACCAGGCGCACGGAGACGGGGCGTTCCAGCCCGGCACCGAGGGCACCTCGGGCTTCCGGGAGCTCGCGCTCGTCTACCACGAGGACGTGGCGCACAACTCGAACCCACCGCACACGGACACGCCAGGGCACTTCGTCTGCGACTGACCGGCAACAGGCGACCGGTCAGCGCACAGCCCCTCGAAGACGCGCACGCTCGCCGCGACCGAGCGGTCGACGCCGTCAGTCGTCGACCAATAGAAGACCGAGATCCGTATGACGCGGCGGTTCTGCCACTCGGACCCTCGAGCCAGCAGGTGCCGTCGACCTACGGGCGACGGATGTCGTCCCACGTCACGTCGCCGGAGTCCGCCAAGCGAACAACCGTTCGCGGACAAGCCGGGGCGGAGGAGTGGCCGCGCGTCTCGGTCCGTTCGGCCGGCGGGACTGGACGTGGGGCCTTGTAGTCGATGAGGAGACTCCCAGCCCGTTCGCGTCGACACCCTCGGTAGGTGCCCGTGCCGTTGACGACTTGGAGGTTCATCCCTGCTCCCTGCAAAGCGCAGGGTAGGAGGAGGGTCATCAGGCGGTTCAGCGGTATGGCAGAGCGATCCGGAGCTCGGGGCGGCCTCTTGGAGTTGCGTGTCATCAAGGTCGACGGGCTTCGGGTCGCTGAATTCGAGGGGAGTGGCCTCGAAGACCGCCCAACACTCCTCGTTGGCGTCGACGCGGGAGGTGTAGCGGATCCCGGCAGCGGTGGTCTGTTCGAAGATCACGCGAGACAAGGCCTGAGTGATGGGGCGTCCCCTGGGCCCGCCGAGTCGGATAGTGGCTTCATCAAGCTGGGCCGGCTCTCGATCGGTGCCGAGCTGGGCGGCGTCGAGCGCTGCGCGGACTGCAGGTGCTGCCCGAGCTCCGACTGAGATCCGACCGCGGCGACGTCACGAACTCCGCCTTGGCAGGCGGAAACGCTTGCACGCAGAACAAGGCCTGGATCACCCGTCGCGGTACCCGTGGGTGCCGTGACGGCTCGAGGCCTTCGTCGACGTTGATGACGGCGTCCAACCGTTCCTCGACCTCGGGTGAGCGGCGAAAGCGGGCGAGGATCTCGAGGAACGCGCCGCGACGGGTCGTGGCCAGGTAGCGCACCCGGTAGACGCCACGAGGGTCATCGAAGCGGTTGGGCGGTGCCTGTCCAGGACCCGGCTGTTGCGGCAGCGCCGTGGGGTCGCGGTGCGCCCGCCACAAGCCCGTTTGCGGCGCCGTGACGGTCTGCAGCACCAGGGCTATCCGTGCAGCAGCGCTCGGACAGCGCCGATGACCTCAGAGGCAGCATGCTCAGTGGGGTCATCGGCGATCACCACAAGGGGTGCGCGATCGCCGAGTTGGGGATTGGAGCCGGTGAGGAACGCGCGGGCCGTCTCGGCGTCATACGCATCAGCGACGGTTCGGCCCACGCGATAGAGCAGCCGGAGGCGGGCTGCGCGCTCTTGTGGCGGCTGCACCTCGCCACGGGCGTACCGGCGGACGACGCTGGCGTCGCGCAGCCCCAGCCCGACCGTCGTGATCCGCTGGCCGAGATGATCCAGCAGCCACCGGGCGATGACAGCGGTGTCGTCGCGGACGGAACCGCGGTAGGCGGCATCCTCAACTTGTTCGACGGCGGCCATGGCAAGCACCTTCGTTCCAGCGTCCGTGCCCACCACTATACCCACTGAAATGCCCCCCCTCTGCTCGTTCTGTCGACGAGTTCAGTCTGGCGTGGTCTTGAGGGCCGCGAAGCTGCGGCAGGCCGCACCGGAGTTGTGAACATGTTTGGGAAGACCAGTAGGTAGCCGGGGGATACCGAATGGCGGGCATTCCTACGACGCCGCGCGCACGAACGGGCAAGCCGGTCACGGAGCGTAGTGGAGGCGCCGAGCAGAGCTCAAGCCAACGGGCCTCCAAGACGACGCTGCCTTCGTTGACGAAGTCCTCCAGCGTGTCGAGCACCGTCAGCTGAGTGAACCCTTCCTCGGCGCGCAAGTACCGCCGAAGCGGACTCGGTTCGAGGACCAGGAAGCGTCGGGACCAAAAGGACCGACACCAGCACGTCTTGTGGCGTAGCCCGCCGTCGTAGAGCTCCGGTGAACGTCGTCAGCCGGCCACTTCGACCGTGCAACCTCGCCCCGTGCGTCACGCTGGTCAAAGGACGGACATCGCGCCGGGAGTGCGGCAGCCGGTGCATACTCGAGGGTCCATGGAGGCCGACCCTGCCCGGCCGTGCTGTGTGCACGCTGAGGAGAACGCCAGGTTGCGCCGCGAGCTGGCCAGGACCCGCGGCGAGCTCGAGGGGTTGCGCCGCACTCTGGCCGCAGCCAGGGCCGCCGGCGCCGAGCACGACGACGCAGTTCGTCCGCGCCTGGAGCCGCGCCTCACAGGCGCGGTGGGGGGACCGCTTCCCGACGGTGGACCCCCCGCCCGTGTCCACCAGCGCTCGTCCCGGCACGTGAAGCTGGCGCTGTACCGGATGCTGTTCGCCGGCCGCAACGACGTCTACGCGCGTCGCTTCGAGAAGCGGGGCAAGGGCACGAGCGGCTGGTGGCCGGTCCACAAGGGCGGCCCACACATTCCGCGCGCGGAGCGGGAGTATCTGCCGCTGACCGACGGGGTGATCGCCGCCCACCTCGAGGGGCGCGACACGATCGGCCTCTACCCGCTGCTCCCCGGCGACACGTGCCGCCTGCTCGCCTGCGACTTCGACAAGGCGACGTGGCGCCTGGACGTCCAGGCCTACTGCGAGGCCGCCGAGGCGGCCGGTGTGCCGACCGTCGTGGAGCTGTCCCGTTCCGGCGACGGCGCGCACGTGTGGACGTTCTTCACCGCCCCGGTCGCAGCCGCCGATGCGAGGGCGCTGGGCGCGGCGCTGCTGCGCGAGGCGATCGCGCTGCGCGGCGAGCTCGACCTCGACAGCTACGACCGCTTCTTCCCCTCGCAGGACTTCCTGCCCGAGCGGGGGTTCGGCAACCTCATCGCGCTGCCGCTGCAGGGCGAGTGCCGCCGCGACCGCCACACCACTGTCTTCGTGGACCCGCGCACGTTCGAGCCCTGGCCGGACCAGTTCGCCTTCCTCGATTCCGTGCAACGCATGTCACCCGCGGACGTCCGGCGCGGCGCCGAAGACCTCCGGCCGGTCGTCGTGGGACCGGAGGCGCGGCTGCACCGCTCGACGCTGCGTCCCGACCCCGATCCGCCTGCGGTCATCCGGGCGCAGCTCGCGGGGATGCTGGCGATCCGCCGGGCGGGTGTCCCGCCTGGCCTGTACGCCTCGCTCAAGCATCTCGCGATGCTCCACAATCCCGAGTTCCACAAGCACGAGCGGCTGCGGATGTCCAACCATGCGACCCCACGGTTCATCCGCTGCTACGCCGAGGATCTCGAGCACCTGTACCTGCCGCGCGGGGTCACCGAGGCCGCGGCCACGCTCGTGGCGGAGGCCGGCAGCCGGCTTGCGGTCGACGACGTGCGCAGCGAGCCGGCTCCGCTCGAGGTCACCTTCACGGGTGCACTGCGAACGCTCCAGGCCGAGGCCGTCGAGGAGCTCGGTCGCCACGAGCTCGGGGTGCTGGAGGCGCCGCCCGGGGCGGGCAAGACGGTCATGGGCTGTGCGTTGATCGCCCGTCATGCCACGCCCACGTTGGTGCTCGTGGATCGCAGGGAGCTGCTCGACCAGTGGCGGGCGCAGCTGCGCACCCACCTGGGGATCGTGGCGGGGCAGCTCGGCGCCGGCAAGCGCAGCCAGACCCGGGCGGTGGACATCGCGATGTTCCAGACCATCGTGCGCAGCGAGCGTCCCGACGAGCTGCTCGACGGCTACGGGCTCGTCGTCATCGACGAGTGCCACCGGGTGGCCGCCCCCACCATCGAGCGCACGGTGCGGCAGGTGCGGGCGCGGCGCTGGCTCGGCCTCACCGCAACCCCGCAGCGACCCGACGGCCGCAAGGAGATCATGGTCATGCAGTGCGGGCCGATCAGGCACCGCATCGACCGGGCCGACGACGACCTCGTCCGGCTGCTGCACGTCCACGACACACAGCTGGTGGTGGACATGCCGACCGACGGGCTCACCCGAGGCGAGGTGCTCGCGCTGCTGTACGAGGCGATCGTGGAGGACGAAGGCCGCACCGAACAGATCTGCGACGACGTCGCGCGCGCGATGCGCGACGGGCGCAACTGCCTCGTGCTCAGCGGCCGCACCGAGCACGTCGAGGTGCTCGCCGCCGGGCTGCGCGACCGCGGCGTCGACCCGCTCGTCCTCCACGGCCGCCTCAAGGTCACGGAGCGTCGAGCCGTGCACGCACGCCTGGCCGAGGACCGCCAGGTGCTGCTGGTCGCGACCGACCGCTACATCGGCGAGGGCTTCGACTGCCCGCGGCTCGACACGCTGTTCCTCGCCTTCCCCGTGTCGGCCCCGCAGCGCATCGAGCAGTACGCGGGCCGCGTCGTCCGGGATCACCCCGGCAAGGCCACCGCGGAGGTGCACGACTACCGCGACGCCGGCGTCCCGATGCTCAAGGCGATGCACAACCGGCGCAAGGCCGGCTACCGCAAACTGCGGTTTGCGACCGACCCGACGGCAGCCAGCGCCCCACGGCTCCCGCTGCGCGCGGCGAGCGGCCCGCCGGTCGCGCAACCGCAGGAGCCGGCCGCGTCCGCGCCGCCATCAGCGACGACGGCGCAGGTCCGTGCTTGGGCGCGTGCGGCCGGCCTCGCCGTCGGCGACCGCGGGCGGCTGCCGGCCGAGGTCTGGCAGGCGTACCAGCACGCCCACGCCTGACGAGGAGACAGCCCCAGTGCCACAGCCCCGACGGCATCGAATGCGCCGGCCGACCCGACTCGACTCCGCCCGCTCGTGGCTGCAGTCGGGCGCGGACGCGACGGTCCGCACCTACGCCCGCCGCTACGGCGTCGACCGGTACACCGCCTACGACGAGCTGCAGCTGCTCGGGGTCCCGCTGGCGGCCAAGGACGAGCGGTGGTCGGTGCCCACACCAGGGGCCTTGACGGCCGTCGGCCCTCGGCCCACACTCCGGGCGCCGGGGCGGACTCGTCTGAGGGAGCCCCCAGCCGGCGGCCCTGATGGCGAGTGCCGCCAACATGTCGTGGGCGACGTGGCTATCGGCGCCCATCCGACTGTCGAAGGGGTGAGACGGCATGGCGAGGTACGTGGCGCTGGTGAGCTGGACTGAAGACGGGGTTCGCAACTTCAGCGACACCGTCGACCGGGCGGAGGACGTGAAGGGGCTTGCTCAGAAGCTGGGCGGGGCCGTCGAGTCGATCTACTGGACGATGGGGCCGTACGACCTGGTCGTGACCGTCGAGTTCCCCGACGACGAGACCGTCACCGCCTTCGCGCTCGCGGTCAGCTCGCAGGGCAATGTGCGCACGACCACCATGCGCGCGTTCGACGACGGCGAGATGCGCGGGATCATCAGCAAGCTCGGATAGGCGCAGGCGGCAGCCCGACCAGCCGCGGCCTCGGGCGCGGTGCGTCGTGCTCGAGGGCCGCCTCCGCTCGCGCGTTGTCCCTACGTGGGCAGGCGCGTGCGGCGGAAGTTCTTGTGTGTACGGTAAGCATGGACTTTCCAAGCCAGGGGTAGGTGATGCGCGTGAGGCAGGCCCCGTCTAGCCGACCCGTCTACGAGCGTCAGGCCGCTCGTCGGTTGCTCGGCGTCTCGTAT
>SKPY01000087.1 GCA_007119305.1 Nitriliruptorales bacterium | reverse complement strand
CCGCGACCGCGCCCCGGTGCTTCACGCGGCACAGGCCCTCCAGGGCGGCCTCGACGATGCCGCGCGAGGCGCGGCCGGACGCGTCCGCGACGAACCCGATGCCGCAGGCGTCGCGCTCGAGGGCGGGGTCGTACAGGCCAGTCGTCGTCATGAGGGATCCTCGACTCCTGCCGGAGACAACAAAACGGCGCTCCGGGTGTCCGGGAGCGCCGTTGCTCGCCGCGCAGTGTACCCGCCGCGCCACGCACCCACGAACCGACCGCAAGCCGCCCGCAGGCTCCCCTCGGACCACATGGGCCGCGCGGCACCGGCGCCCCGCCTGCGGCCACGCGGGGCCGGGTCAGGCGGTGACGCGGCCGAACTGGGTGCGGAACAGATGGCCGTAGAGGCCCTCGGCGTGGACGAGGTCGGCGTGGGGACCCGCCTGCACGATGCGCCCCGCCTCCACGACGAGGATGAGGTCGGCCTCGACGATCGTCGACAGCCGGTGCGCGATGACGAGCGAGGTGCGGCCGACGAGCGCAGTGGCCAGGGCCCGCTGGACGGCGACCTCGTTCTCGCTGTCGAGGTGGCTGGTCGCCTCGTCGAGCAGCACGATCGCCGGGTCCTTCAGGAGCATCCGCGCGATGGCGAGACGCTGCTTCTCCCCCCCGGACAGGCGGTAGCCCCGCTCCCCGACGACGGTGTCGTAGCCGTCGGGCAGCGCGGCGATGACGCGGTGGATCTGGGCGGCCCGGCAGACGTCTTCGAGCTCGGCGTCGGAGGCGTCGGGGCGCGCGTAGCGCAGGTTCGAGCGGATCGTGTCGTGGAACAGGTGCGGATCCTGCGCGACCACGCCCACCGCCGCGGCCAACGACTCCAGGGTCAGGTCGCGGACGTCGTACCCGTCGACGCGCACCGCACCCGAGGTGACGTCGTACAGGCGCGGCACGAGGTTGAGCATGGTCGTCTTGCCCGCGCCGCTCGGGCCGACGAGGGCGACGGTCTGCCCCGGCTCGGCGACGAAGGACACCCCGCGCAGCACCGGCTCCGGACGCGCCTGCTTCGGCGCCGCCTCGACCTCCTCCAGCGAGGCGAGCGCGCCCGCTCCCGCCGCCGGGTAGGCGAACCACACCTGCTCGAACTCGACCCGACCCTGCGGGGCCGTGAGCTCGACCGCGTCCGGCCGCTCGGCGATCGGGTGGGTGACGTCGAGGATCTCGAACACCCGGTCGAACGACACGAGGGCGGTCATGATCTCCACCCGGGCGTTCGTGAGCGCCGACAGCGGGTTGTAGGCCATCGTGACGAGCCCCGCGAAGGTCACGATGTTGCCCGGCGTGAAGTCGGGGCTCGTGATCGCGAGGCGACCCCCGACGAGGTAGACGATCGCCACGCCGAGCGCGCCGACGAACCCGAGCGTCACGAAGAACATGCGCCCGACGAGGGCCTGCTTCACGCCGATGTCGGCGACCCGCCGGGACTTGTCGGCGAACTGCCCGGTCTCCTCGCCGTACCGGCCGAACAGCTTGACGAGCATCGCCCCCGCGACGTTGAAGCGCTCGGTCATCCGGTTGTTCATCCGCGCGTTCAGCTCCATGCCCTCGCGGGTCAGCTTCTGCAGGCGCTGGCCGACCCGCCGTGCCGGGAGGATGAACAGCGGCAGCACCGCGAGCACGAGCAGGGTCAGCCGCCACTCGATCGAGATCATGACCACGAGTGCCGCGCCGAGCTGCACGACGTTCGCCGCCACGGACCCGAACGTGCCGGTCACCGCCTGCTGGGCACCGACGACGTCGTTGTTCATGCGGCTGATCAGGGCACCGGTCTGCGTCCGGGTGAAGAACGCGATGGGCATCCGCTGGACGTGGTCGAACAGGCGCCGGCGCAGGTCGTAGATGAGGCGCTCGCCGATGTAGGCGGACAGCCAGCGCTGGAGCAGCGACGCCCCTGCGGCGCCGATCGCGACGGCGACGGCGGCGAGCGCCAGCAGGGTGACCATGCGGAAGTCCTCCTGCAGCACCCCGTGGTCGATGAGCATCCCGAACAGCACCGGCGGCAGCACGGCGAGCCCGGACGCCGCGAGGATCGCGAGCAGGAACGCCACCAGCCGCTTCCAGTAGGGCCGCGCGAACTCGTTCCACACCCGGGTGACCAGGCCCGGCGGCAGCCGCTCGCCCTTGCCGGGCTGCGCCAGGCCGCGTCGCACCGCCGCGGTGCCGGGGCGCATGCCCGACGCCCAGCGGGGTTGCATGTCCATGCGCCCAGGATCGCACGTCCCGCAACCGCCCAAGAAGTCGCTGCGCTCCCGCGCGGCGGCACGGCGCCGGTGCCCGGCCGGCGCGGGGGTCAGGGTGCCGTCGCCTCCGCGCGCTCGGTGGCCTCCTCGAGCGCGGTGAGCAGGCGCTCCCACTGCTCGGTGAGCTCCGCGGACCGGTCCTTCGCGCCGTTGTGGCGGATGATCAGCTCCTGCACCCGCTCACCGTCGCCGTACACGTCGGGATCTGCGAGCAGGCGGTTGAGGTCGGCGATCTCGGCCTCGACCTCGCCGAGCTCGGCCTCGACGCGCTCCACCCGCGCCCGCAGGTTCTTGGTCGCGCGGTAGATGCGGTTGCGCCGCTCCGCCTCGGCGCGCTTGCGCTCCGCCTCGGGCTGGGGGGCGGCGCGGGCCGGGCCGCGGGCGGCAGCCGCCTCGGAGGCGGTGCCGTCGAGCGCCTCGCCGGTGACGTCGAGGCCGGTCTTGTGCGCGAAGTACTCGAAACCGCCCGGGTAGAGCGTCGCAGACCCGTCGCGGACATCGATGATCGTGTCCGCCACCGACCGGATGAGGTGACGGTCGTGGGTGATGAGCACGACCGTGCCCGGGTACTCGACGAGGGCGTCTTCGAGGACGTCGCGGCTCGCGATGTCGAGGTGGTTGGTGGGCTCGTCCATGCACAGCAGGTTCGCCGGGTTCGCGAGCAGCTTCGCAAGCGCCAGGCGGGCCCGCTCACCGCCCGACAGCACCCCGACCTGCTTGTCCACCTCGTCGCCGGAGAAGCGGAACGCGCCGAGCATCGAGCGGGGGTTGACCTGCGCCGTGTCCACCGCGGCCGACAGCTCCGCGAGCACGGTCGCGTCGAGGTCGAGCGCCTCGACCTGATGCTGGGCGTAGTAGGCGACCGACACGTTGTGGCCGAGCACCCGCTCCCCCGCCTCGAAGTCGAGCACGCCGGCGAGGATCTTGAGCAGCGTCGACTTGCCGGCGCCGTTGGGTCCCACGAGAGCGACCTTGCGGCCCCGTTCGATCACGAGGTCGAGACCGTCGTAGACGACGTTGTCGCCGTAGCGCTTGCACACCCCGCGCAGGGTGACGACGTCGCGACCGGCCCGTGGCGGCTCCGGGAAGCGGAACCGCATCGTCTTCTGGCGGTCGTCGGGGACCTCGATCCGCTCCATCTTGTCGAGCATCTTGACGCGGCTCTGCACCCGCGAGGCGAGGGTGTTCTTGTAGCGGAAGCGCTCGATGAAACGCTCGACCTGCGCGACCTTGCGCGCCTGGTTCTTGGCGGCAGCGCGCAGCTGCTCGAGCCGCAGCTCGCGCTGCGCGACGAAGTCGGCATAGTTGCCCGCGTACTCCGTCGCGGTGCCGAACGCGAGCTCGACGACCCGGTTCGCGACGCGGTTGATGAAGTCGCGATCGTGGGCGACGAGCACGAGGGCGCCCGGATAGCCGGCGAGGAACTCCTCGAGCCACGTCACGCTGGCGAGGTCGAGGTGGTTGGTCGGCTCGTCGAGCAGCAGCACGTCGGGGCTTGCGAGCAGCAGGCGCGCCAGCGCCACGCGCATCATCCAGCCCCCCGACAGCTCCGCCACATCCCGCTCGAGCTGCGCCTCCGCGAAGCCGAGCCCGCCGAGGATGCGACGCGCCTCCGCTTCCAGCCCGTAGCCGCCGAGGTGCTCGAAGCGGTCCTGGAGCGCGCCGTACTCGGCGAGCAGCGCCTCCTGCTCGTCACCCGGCGGGGTGGCGGCGACCCGCTGCTCGAGCACCCGCAGGCGCGCTTCGAGGTCCTTCACGCCGCCCGCGCCCGACAGCACCTCGTCGACCACGCTGCGGCCGCGGGCTTCGGCGACCTCCTGGCGGAGGAAGCCCACGGTCAGGTCCCTGGCCCGCGCAACCGTGCCCCCGTCGGGCTGCTGCTCGCCGGCCATGAGCTCGAGCAGCGTGGTCTTGCCGGTCCCGTTGGCGCCCACGAGCGCGATCCGGCTGCCGGCGACCACGCGCAGGTTCACGCCCTCGAACAGGACGCGCGCGCCATGGGCGCGACGGACCGCGGACAACGCGAGCAGCATCGCCCGCAAGGGTAGCCGGGCGGGCGGCGGCCGCGCCCGCGCACCCCGGACCCAACCCGAATTCGGCACCGCGCGAGGCGGCGGATACGCTGCGGCGGATGGACCTCGTGCAGCTCCACGGCCACGTCCTGGGCTTCATCATCATCGGCAGCTGGGCGGCGATCTGCTTCTGGTCGCTCGCGCTGCGGCTGCTCGGCTACAGCGAGACCCCCACGTTCTGGCGGGTCGTGTCCGTGGCGCAGCTCCTGCTGGTGGCGCAGTTCCTCCTCGGCATGGCGCTGCTGACCCGCTCTGCGCTGGGTGCCGGCCGGCTGCCGGGCGACGAGAGCGCGTTCGACGTCAGCTTCCATCTGCTGTACGGGGCCGGCTTCCCGCTCGTCGTGCTCTTCGTCGGCCACAAGTGGGCCCGGGAGGGCCGCTACGCGCCCCACACGGTCTTCGCAGTCGTGGGGCTCGTCATCTTCGGGCTCACGGCCCGCGCCTGGCAGGTCGGCGTGCCCGCCTGACAGCACAGCCGCGCCCGCGGACGCGCGCCGCACGCACGGGCTGCCGGCGGCCACCGGCGGCAGGCCGGATACGACCGCCGTCGTGGGGTTCGTGCACGCGCGGGCGGCCCGCTCGGGGTGTACCGTCATGGTCCGCCATGCCGTCGACGTACGATGGTCGTGGGGTCGAGGCCTGACCCTGCGCCCGTTCGCGACCTGCTCCAGCGCCAGCCCGGGAGCTCGCCCGCTCCCGCCCGTCAGGTAGGTCACCAGCCCGTGACGACGCAGAAGTCACCCGAGTGGCTCACCCGCACGATCGCCGCGCTCGTGGCGCTCGTGGGGGTCCCGCTGATTCTCAGCGTGACCGCGTTCCTGCAGGACCAGCCCATCCGGGTCGGCGAGCCGTCGCCCCGCACGATCGTCGCGCCGGACACCATCCAGGTGGTGGACCCGGAGGCGACCGAGCGCGCACGGCGCGACGCGGCCCGGGCCGTCCAGCCGGTGCTCGCCGACGACGACGAGGCCCGCGCGGCCATCGTCGAGCAGGTGCGTGACTCGTTCGCAGCCGCCAAGGACCTGCGGGAGGGCGACGACCTCACCCGCAGTGAGCAGATGCAGGCCCTGCGCGAACGCCTGCCCGTGCTCGACGACGAGGGGCTGCGCGTGCTGACCGGGCTGTCCGACAGCCAGCTCGAGCGGGTGGCCGACCAGGCCGAGCAGGTGGCCCAGCAGCTGGCCCTCGAGAGCATCCGCGAGGACCGCCTCGAGGACTACCAGACCCGGCGTCTCAGCCAGGCCCTGTCGGTGCGCGACTTCCCCATGGACGCCGACCAGCACGTCGTCGGGCCGATCATCAGCGATGCCCTGCGGCCCACCGTGCGCGAGGACCCCGTGGCGACCGCGGAGGAGCAGCAGCAGGCCGCGGGCGAGGTCTCCGAGGTCCAGCGGATCTACCATCGGGGCAGCCCGATCGTGACGGCAGGCGAGCCTGTCGACGAGGTGCAGTACGCGGCGCTGCGCACCCGGGGCCTCGAGGGCAGCGAGCCGTGGCGCGCCATGCTGCGCGTGTTCCTGCTCACCCTCGTGGTCGTCCTCGCCGTGGTCAGCTACCTGCGCACCTACCGGCGGCGGGTGTGGGGCTCGACGCGGCGGGTGCTCCTGCTGTCGGTGCTGTTCCTCCTGCTCGCGGTCACGCTCGAGGCCGTGCGGCTCGTGCCGTTCGAGGGCTCCGCGTGGCTGTTCATCGTCCCGGTGGGCGCGCTCGCGATGCTCGCGACGATCCTCTTCGACCCGCCCATCGGCGTCCTGATGACGATCCCGACGACCGCGCTCGTGGCGTTCACGATGCCGGCGGAGCCGGCCGTCGTGGTGTTCGCCGCGGTCGCGGCGCTGGGCAGCGTGCCGCTCGTCTCACGACTGTCGGCCCGGGGCGACCTGCGCCGGGCCGCGGGCAAGACCACGCTCGGCTACGTCGCGCTCGCGTCCGTCTGCGCAGGGGTGTTCCTCGGCGTGGAGGCGATCCCGCTCGCCGCCGCCGCCGGGCTGCTGAACGGCATCGTCAGCGCGGTCATCGTGATGGGCAGCCTGCCCTTCCTCGAGTCGGTGTTCGGGATCCTGACCGCGACGAGCCTGCTCGACCTCGCCGACCGGAACCACCCGCTGCTCCGCGAGCTCGAGCAGAAGGCGCTCGGCAGCTACAACCACTCGATCATGGTGTCGACCATGGTCGAGCGCGCCTGCCGGGCGATCGGGGCGGACGGCCTGCTCGGCAGCGTCGCGGCGCTCTACCACGACATCGGCAAGGTCCGCCGCCCGTACTTCTTCGTCGAGAACCAGTTCGGCATCGCCAACCCCCACGACGAGCTCGAGCCGCGGGTGTCGGCCGTCATCATCCAGGAGCACGTGACCGACGGGATCGAGATGGCCCGGGCGCACCGGCTTCCGCCTGAGGTCGTCGACGGCATCGCCACCCACCACGGGACCACGCTGGTGACCTACTTCTACCGCATCGCCGTCGAGCAGGCGGGCAGCGCGGAGCACATCGACGAGACGCACTTCCGCTACAAGGGCCGCAAGCCGCACACCAAGGAGATGGCGGTGCTCATGCTGGCCGACTGCTGCGAGGGGGCCAGCCGCGCTTCGGCGCTCACCAACCGCAACCTGTCCCGCGCCGACCTCGAGGAGATCGTGCACACCCTCGTCGCGGAGCGTGTCGAGGACGGTCAGCTCGATGAGGCGGCGCTGACGTTCGCGGAGCTGAACAGCGTCCAGGAGTCGTTCATCGAGACGCTCGTCGGCGTCTACCACCCACGGATCGCCTACCCGAAGGCCGCACACGAGCGTCCGCCGTCCCCGGTGGCGATGGGGGGCGAAGACGACGGTGCGATCCCGCCCGCCCTGGAGCCGGACGCGGGGCAGGACGGCACCGGCAGCACCCGGGTGCGCCGCTGAGGGCGGCCGCCCCGCGCGGGGCGGCCGGCCGCCAGGGGCTCACCCCTGCTCGTGG
>SKPY01000139.1 GCA_007119305.1 Nitriliruptorales bacterium | reverse complement strand
CCCGCCGGCGACGACGCGGCGGCCGCCGAGACAGATGTGCTGGCACGGTGGCTGGAGCAGCCGGGCGTGCGCGTGCTCCACGCCGAGGATGTCCTCGCGGAGCCCATCGCCGGCGGTCAGGCACTGGCTGCGGCCGCGTCCGCCCTCGCCCACGCTCGGCGGCGCACCGGCCACAGCGCGGGCGAGCTCGCGGCCAAGCGGCTGCGCCGCGAGCCCACCCCGGCCTGACCTCCGCAGTTGCAGCCCCCGCGCTGCATCCTCCCGCGCCCCAGACGCCAGACCCGCCACCTGCCCGAGTTTGCAGCCTCCGCGCTGCATCCTCAGCGCCAGGGCTCCTGGTGGCCCGGCTGCTAGGCACCTGGGTCCGGCCTGCGGGGTCGTACCGCGAGCCGGGCTCCCACCACGGCAGCTGCGAGGACGGCGCCCGTCACCACAACGGCCCACGGGCCGCCGACGCGGTCCGTGCCCGGCGTTTCGGGCGCGGCTGCGCCCTGGGCGCCGTCGTGGACGTGATCGGCGGCCATCCCGAAGTCGGGCTCCGGCGCGGCGTAGGCCTCCACGAAGGCGCTGACGGCCTCGAGGTCGACCCCGTCGCACACCTGCTTGTGGCCCCAGGCCGTGAGCGCGACCTGCCCGGGGTCGAGCTCTGCGTACGGGGTGAGCGCAAGCGGGCGCCGTGGCTCGTCCTCGACCACGCCCACCAGCCGGGCCACCGCGTCGGAGTCGAGGCCGTGATAGGTGATCACGACGCCACCGACCGCGAGCACGCTGACCTGGCGGGGCTCGCTCAGCGGTTCCTCAGGGCCGTGCACACCGAAGCGCATCTCACCACGCTCGCGGAAGTGCCAGCCCGACGTCGGCGGCACGGAACGGTAGGGCACCGGCGGCTCGCCCCCGCTCACGAGGTGGTGGTGGCCCTCATCGGGCGGGGTCTCGACCGGGCCGCAGGCAGCGGCCCAGGCCGGCGCCGGCAAGACGAGCGGCACGAGCAGGCCCAGCACGAGCAACGACAGCAGCACGAGCGGGGGCAGTCCGGCCGTGGGGAGCTGGGCCGCGGGCAGGCGCATCACGTGTCCAGCCTAGGCCCGCACACGGGCAGCGCCGCGCGCACGCCCGGGCGGGGGTTGCCGCACCAGCGGGGGTCCACGCGTCGCGCCTGCGTCCCCCGGCGCCAGGCGGGCGGGCATGGCGCCACCGGGATGCTGACCGGCCCCAACGCGGCTGCGGGCCGCGTCGAGGTGCCCCCGACCTGCGGGGCCGGGCCGAGTAGGCTGCGGACGTGTCCCCCAGGCCAAGGAGGCAGCCGTGATCACCGCGATCGTCCTGCTGCACGTCGACGTGGCGCGCATCCCCGAGACGGCGCAGGCCATCGCCGACCTCGAGCCGGTCAGCGAGGTCTACTCCGTGACCGGCGACTGGGAGCTCGTCGCGCTCGTGCGGGTGCGCGAGCACGAGGAGATCGCCGAAGTCGTCACCGGCAGGATCGCGCGGGTCCCCGGGGTCACCGCCACCCACACGATGATCGCGTTCCGCGCCTACTCCACCAGCGACCTCGAACGCCTGTGGGGCGTCGGCTTCGAAGACGCCGAGGGCGTCTGACCCCGTTCGCCTCCGGCGGCGGGCAGGGTGGCACACGCGCCGGTGGGTGGGCGCCCGGCGCCGCCGGCCGGTGGTGCGAGCACCGGCTGCGCGCCGGCCGCGTCAGGCCGGCGTGAGGCGGAACACCCCGCCGCCGAGGTCGAGCGCGTAGAGCTCCCCGTCCGCGGCCTGCGCGAACGACACGATCTGGCCCCCGTCGACGCCCAGGTCGGCCTCCTGCACCTCGCCGTCACGCACGTCGAGCGCACGCACGACGCCCTCGCAGTAGTCGCTGAACAGGTAGGCGCCCCGCAGGTCGGGGATCGCTTCGCCCCGGTAGACGTAGCCGCCGGTGATCGCGCACCGCTGGGCGGTCGTGTCGTACTCGAACACCGGTGGCCAGTGGTCGTCAGGCTCGTCACCGGCGAAGGGCAGCGTGCCCTCCATCAGGTTCCAGCCGAAGTTCGCGCCCGCGCCCTCGCCGGCCGGCACCACGTTCACCTCCTCGCGGTCGGCCTGCCCGACATCGGCGATCCACAGGTCACCGGTCTCCGCGTCGAAGGTGAAGCGCCACGGGTTGCGCAGGCCGTAGGCCCAGATCGCATCCAGCGCATCGGGCTCGTCGACGAACGGGTTGTCGTCGGGAATGCCGTGCGGGTCGCCCGCCTGCGGGTCGATCCTCAGGAGCTTGGCGAGGTGGGTGCCGAGGTCCTGGCCGGCATCGAGCGGGTCTCCGGCGCCGCCGCCGTCCCCCAGGCCGATGTAGAGCAGACCGTCGGGACCGAAGGCGATGTCGCCGCCGTTGTGGTTGCCGAACGGCTGCTCCTGCGCGAACACCGTGCGACGTGTGGCGTCGTCCGGGCGCTGTCCGTCGAGCGCCCATGTGTCCACGCGCGTGTCGCCGTCGAGGTTCGTGTACGACAGGTACAGGTGGTCGAGGTCTGGGCTGAACGCGATGCCGAGCAGGCCCCGTTCGACGTCGGTGGTCGTCTCGGCCGACAGGTCCACCACGGGCTCACCGAGCCCGTCCTCGTCGAGGATGCGCACACGGCCGCCACGCTCGGCGACCCACAGGTTGCCGTCCGGGCCCGCTGCGCCCGCAGCCGGCGCCTCGGCACGCGCGACTTCCGTGAGCGCGACGTCGACCGCGTCCAAATTCGGGCGGTCGACCTCGTCCGGGGTGGGCTCGTCGTCGGGTGTGGGAGTCGGTTCGGGTGTGACGTCGTCCGGCGGATCCGGCTCGGGTTCGGCGACCTCATCGGTGTCGGGGGGCGTGGCCTCCGGCGGCTCCGGCTCGTCGACGGCCTCGCAGCCGACGAGCGCCAGCACGGCGACGACCAGGAGTGCAAGGCGGCGCGGACCACGCATGCCGCCACCGTAGCGAGCCAGCCCGCCCTACGCGCCTGCGGCTGCGGCCTGCTGCTTGGAGGCGCTGATCCAGCGGTCGAGCACGCGCCGCGCCTGCCCGGAGTCGATCGCGTCGGCGGCAGCGGCCAGCGCGTCGTCCCAGCCAGCAGCGACGTCCGCCGCGATGAGGGCGGCAGCGGCCCCCACCACGACGATGTCGCGGGGTGCGCCCGGCTGACCGGCGAGCACCGCTTCGGCGATGCGCAGGTTGTCGGCCACGTCGCCGCCCCGCAGGTCGGTGACCGCCGCTCGCGCGATGCCGTGGTCCCCAGGGTCGAACGTGTGCTCGACGACCTCGCCCTCACGGACCTCCCACACCCGCGAGGGACCGGTGGTGGTGAGCTCGTCCAGCCCGTCGGTCCCGTGGAACACGAGCGCGTGGACGGTGTCGAGGCGGCCCAGCACTGCGGCCATCTTCGGTGCCATCGCGGGGTCGCTGACCCCGATGGTCTGGTGCCGCGCACGCGCCGGGTTCGTGAGCGGGCCGAGGAAGTTAAAGACCGTGGGGACACCGAGCTCCCGCCGGGCAGGCATCGCGTGCCGCATCGCGGGATGGAAGGTGGGCGCGAAGCAGAAGCCGATGCCGACCTGCTCGACGCACGCGCGGACGCCCTCGGGAGGCAGATCGATGACGATGCCCCACGCCTCGAGCAGGTCCGCCGAGCCGCAGCGGCCGCTGGCTGCCCGGTTGCCGTGCTTGGCGACCCGAGCCCCCGCCCCGGCAGCCACGATGGCCGCCACGGTGGAGACGTTGAACGTGCCGGCCCGGTCACCGCCCGTGCCGCACGTGTCGACCAGCGGCCCCCCGATGGCCACGGGCGTGGCGAACGCGCGCATGCTGCGCACCAGCCCGGTGAGCTCCTCGTCGGTCTCGCCCTTCGCGCGCAGACCGATGAGGAAGCCGGCCACCTGCACCGGCGTCGCATCGCCCGACATGATCACGGCCATGGCGTCCGCGGCCGTCTCCCCTGGGAGATCCTGCCCGTGGACGAGACGTCCGAGCACCTCGGGCCACGAGAACGCCCCCGGAGCGCGCATCGTCTAACCGCCTCCGCCCTCGAGGGCGGCCGCGTCCGTGCCGCCCTCGGCGGTTGGCAGCCCGGCCTTGTCCCTGTCGGGGTCGAGCAGCGACGGCTTGGGGTCGCCGCCGATGCCCGGGAGCGCAGGCACCGGCCGACCGTCGACGAGCGCAGCGATCACCTCGGCCAGGTCGAACGGGTCCGCCGGCTTGCACACCCACGCGTCGGCCTGGGCCCAGTCCGAGAGCCACGCGTCCTGCTTCCGTGCGATCAGCAGCACGACGGGCGGCACCGCACGCCCCATCTGACCGCGGGCTCTCACCTCGCGTGCAAGGTAGAACCCGCCAGTGGGGTGCGTGTCGTTGTCGGCCACGACGATGTCGAACGGGCCCTCGTCGTCGAGCTGCTGCAGAGCCCGCTGCGGCGTGGCGACCTCGGTCACGTCGAAGTCGGTGCGGCCGGCGAGCGCGGTCGTCACCTGCGCGGTGACCCGCGGGTCGCCGGACACCAGGAGCATCCTCACAGGCCAGACCTTCCTGCCGTCAGCTGCTGCGGTGCCACGGATCATGCCATCGTGGCGGCAACCCGCGCGAGCCGCAGGCCACCAGCCCCGGCCGCTACGACAGGTCGGCGAGCCGGTCCATCAGCGCCTCGAGGTCCTCGACCCCCAGCGCGCCGACGTGCCGTCCGGCCACAGTCCCGTCCGCGGTGACGAACACCCAGTAGGGGTAGCCGGGCAGCCCGTACAGCCGGCTCGCCGAGTGGTTCTCGTCGTCCACGAGGGTCGGGACCGTCCAACCCTCACGCTCGAACCAGCTCGCCGGCGGGTAGTTGTCCCGTTCGGGGTCCACCCCCGACGAGACGGCGACGAACGCCACATCGGTGCGCTGGCGTCCCGCCTCGATCCACTCCTGCACCCGCGGCACCTCGTACTGGCAGGCCGGGCACCAATGGGCGAGGAAGAGCAGCACCGTCGGTTGGCCGTCGGCCGGCGCGTCGACCGGTGCCCCGTCGAAGCCGATGCCGGCAAGCTCGGGTGCCCGCGCGCCCACAGCCGGATCGCTCTCGGCACGCTCGAGGCGCGGCAGCGCGTCGCCACCGCCCACCACGTCTGCGGTCACCGGCGCCTCAGCGACCGCACGGTCCCCTTCACCGCCCAGGAGCGCGAGGGCGGCCACGCTCGCGAGCGCGGCGACCCCGAGCGCGACGGCCGCGAGCACGAGGCCGAGGGTCCTGCGTCCTTGGGTGCCGCTCATCGTTGACCTCTTTCGCTGCGAGCCCCGGTCCGCAGGTCCAGTCCACGCTACCGGCGGGAGCCTGCGCCGGCCGCGACGACCGCCCCCGCCTGCGGGAGCCTGACCGCCCCGATGCTGCTCCCGCGCGTCACGCCGCCTACGCTTGCGCTGATCGGAGAAAGGACCGTCATGTCGCGCACACCCCGTCCCACGCGTGCCGCCCTCGCGCTCGCCTCCGCAGTCGGTGGCATCACCACCTGGGCGGCAGGGCGGGCACTGCGCTCGTCACCGGTCCGGCTCGCGCGCATGGCCGGGGTGTCGATCGCCGCGCCCGACGCTGCCGGCTGGATCACGGACTTCTGCAACGCCGCGTACTACGCGCGTGCACGCAAAGAGCGCACGCTCGACGACCTGCGGCTCGCCCTCGCCGTGGTGACGACCCGCTGGCACCGGCTTGGCCATCGGAGACTGCGGGCCTGGGACGTCGCCGCGTTCCATCAGGCGTTCGGTAGGGCCCGGCTCGACGCCTACCGCTCGGAGCGTGGCACGCTCGACCACGGCCAACTGCTCGAGGGCGCAGAACGCCTCCTCGGCGACTGGTTCCCCGAGGCCTACGCCGATGACACCCGCCGCGCGTGGGGCATCGCGTTCGAGACCGCCGCCGAGCGGGACGCCTACGACCCAGGCGTGCGTCTCGCGCACGCCCGCCTGGGTCCGCTCACCCCCCCGAGCACATCCAGCCCGGAGCAGGTCTGGCACACCTACCCGCCGGTGGCGATGCCGGGCGTCGACCAGGTCGCCGCCGCCGTCACCCGACCGGAGACCTGGCCCGACTACGCGAGCGAGCTCGGGCGCTTCACCCCGGTGCGTCCGGGCGGACTGGACGGACAGACCTTCGAGATCGAGGTGGTCGGCCAGCCGACCACGCGCACGCCGGTGTGGCTGCGCGCCTACGTGACCGTGACGCGCCTCGTCACGGCCTCCGACCCCGAGGGGCTCGCCGCCTATGTGACTGAGCTGAACGACGGCCTGGCGCGCTTCGCCCGGGACGAGCCGCCCGCCGTCCCCGACGGGGCCACCCCGGCAGCCGCATTCGACCTCACCACCCACGAGGGCCACTTCATGGGGGCGGCCCGCAACCGGCTCGTGCTCTACGAGCAGGATGGCCAGGCGTACCTGCGGGCAGCCGGGACGTGGGATCCCCTCGACTGGGGGCTCGCCCAGGTCTACGACCGCTTCGGCTACTACGCCCAGCACGCCTTCTGGGGCATGCAGTCCCCCGAGGAGAGCATGCTGCACCAGATCGCCGAGCAGGTGGGCACGTGACCGTCGAGCGGTTCGACGCGGTCGTCGTCGGCGCCGGCCACAACGGCCTCGTGGCAGCGATCACGCTCGCGGAGGCCGGACGCTCCGTCCTCGTGTGCGAGGCGGAGGACCGCATCGGCGGCGCCATCGCGACCGAGCCCCTGACCCGGCCCGGGTTCCGCCACGACACGTTCTCCTCGGTCTTCCCGGCGTCGGTGGCCTCCCCGGTCCTCGCGCGGCTGCCGCTCGAGCGCCACGGACTCGAGTGGATCCACCCCCCGGTGGCGATGGCGCATCCGTTCGACGACGGCCGGGCGGCGGCGCTGCACCGGGAGGTCGACACCACGGCGGCGAACCTGGACGCGTTGCACCCGGGCGACGGCACGGCCTGGGCGGAGCTCGTGCGCCCGTTCCTCACGCACTTCGCCGCGGTCCGCGCGACCATGCTCGGCGGCTTCCCACCGCTCGTCGGCGTCGCCCGCCTCCTGGGCGGGCTCGGCCTGGAGGAGCTGCTCGAGTTCGGCCGCCTCGTCCTCATGCCGGCCGAGGGGCTGGCCGGCGAGCGCTTCGCCGGGGACGCCGCCCGGGCGTGGCTGTACGGGTCGGTGCTGCACGGCGACGTCCCGCCCGACGGGTCCGGGAGCGCGATCGCCGGGCTCTACCTCAACCTGATGGGCCACGCGGTCGGGTGGCCCAGCCCGCGGGGCGGGGCAGCGGCGCTGCCCGAGGCGCTGGCCGGCCACCTGCGCAGTCTCGGGGGCACGGTCCGGCTG